>JBJOIF010000021.1:0-2613 GCA_046047335.1 Planctomycetota bacterium
CGAACCGTACCGCGCGAAGCCCGGGACGCGCATCCGCGTGAACATGCAGAAGGACCAGGGCGTCACCGAGCTGGTCCGCGAGGGCATGGCCGACTTCCGGTGGATGCCGGTCCCGCCGCACGTCCTGGCCGACGACATGCTCGGGGCATGGGTCGCGCCAACCGAGCAGCTCCTGGTCTTCGAGAACGGTCGATACGAATGGCGGCGCACGGTGCCGCAGTCGACCGGGATCACCCAGCACGAGGGCGCGTGGGACACCGACAACGACGTGCTCGAACTCGGTCCCGACTCACCGGCCATCTCCACCCAGCGACTGCGCCTCGTGCGGGATGCCAATGGCGCCTTCGCGCTGGAAGGCGAGCGCGGCCGCCTGATGCACCCGCCCGCCGCGCCCGAACCTGCCCCCTCGGCCGAGCCGGGGGCCGGGCCGCCCTCGCCGCCCGCATCCGCCCCGCGATGACGCACCGCCGCACCTGGGCGCCGTACCGGGATCCCGCGGTGCACCTGCCGTTGGCGCAACGGGCCGCCGTCCACTGGCGCGCCAACGTGCGCATGCTGCGGAGCGCCGGCGACGTCGTGGCGTTCGTCCTGATCTCGATCGCCCCCGTCCCGCTCGGCTGGGCCGCCGGGCTCGGAGCCATCGCCGCGGCCAACGCGGTTGATCCCCAGCTCCGGGGGCTGGTCGGCTGGTCCACGGCGGTGGCCGGGTTCCTCGCCTACGCCATGGTCCAGCACGTGGCGTTCATGCGCGCGATGCACCGCCACTACGACCCGTTCGTCATGGCCGAGCTTGCCGATCGCGGCCTGGCCGTATGCCCCGCCTGCCTCCATCGGCTGGGACCGCGGCCACCGGCCACCTGCCCCGAGTGCGGTTCGACCACCCTCCGGGGCGGCTAGACTTCGGGGCTCGCCGTGCGCATCCGAAACTTCTCCATCATCGCCCACATCGACCACGGCAAGAGCACGCTCGCCGACCGCCTGCTGCAGGCCACCAAGGCCGTGAGCGACCGCGAGGCACGTGCGCAGATGCTTGACTCCATGGACCTCGAGCGCGAGCGTGGCATCACGATCAAGGCCTCGGCGGTCACCGTGACGCACCGGTACCAGGGCGAGGACTACGAGCTCAACTTCATCGATACCCCCGGGCACGTCGACTTCACCTACGAGGTCAGCCGCGCGCTCAAAGCCTGCGAGGGCGCCGTGCTGGTGGTCGACTCGACGCAAGGCGTGCAGGCGCAGACCGTCGCCAACGCCTATCTGGCGGTCTCCAACGACCTGACCCTGATCCCGGTCATCAACAAGATCGACCTGCCTGCGGCCAACCCCGACAAGGTGGCGATGGAGGTCGAGCAGGTGTTCGGCCTCCCCGCCGAGGATTGCCTCCAGGTGAGCGCCAAGAGCGGCAAGGGCATCCACGAGCTACTCGACCGCATCGTCGAGAAGCTGCCGCCGCCGCCCCAGCAACGAATGCCGCAGCTGCGCGCGCTGATCTTCGACTGCAAGTACGACGAGTACCGCGGCGTGGTCGTGTACATCCGCGTGTTCGATGGCCGCATCCGCGCCGGCGACAAGATCCGCATGATGGGATCGGGGCGCACGTTCAGCGTGACCGACCTCGGCCGAAACACGCCCTTCCCTCAGAAGATGAAGGAGCTCAACTTCGCGCAGGTGGGCTACCTGTGCGCCAGCATCCGCAGCCTCGCGGACGTGCGCGTCGGCGACACCATCACCCTCGAGAACGATCCGGCGTCGGAGCCGCTTCCCGGCTACGAGGAGCCGAAGCAGATGGTGTTCTGCGACTTCTACCCCGCCACCGACGAGGAAGGCACCGGCAAGCGCGCGGACTTCGAGGCGCTGCGAGAGGCCATCGAGAAGCTCCACATCAACGATGCCAGCTTCACCTACGAGACGCAGCATTCCGAGGCGCTTGGCTTCGGGTTCCGGTGCGGCTTCCTCGGCCTCCTGCACATGGACATCATCCAGGAGCGCCTCGAGCGCGAGGGAAACGTCAGCATCGTGCAGACCGCGCCGACGGTGAGCTACCGCGTGGTCCGCCACGACGGCACCGAGATCGAGATCCACAATCCCGCGGACCTGCCCGACATGGGCACGGTGCTCGAGATCCGCGAACCGATCGTCAAGATCGAGATCATCTGCCCCAACGACAACATCGGCGACCTGATGAAGCTGTGCGACGCCCGTCGTGGCGTGTTCCAGAGCCAGGTGGCGATCGGCGAGGACCGGCAGATGCTCGTGTACGAGTTGCCGCTGGCCGAGATCATCTACGACTTCTATGACAAGCTGAAGAGCGTCACCCGCGGCTACGGCACCATGGACTACGAGATCACCTCGTACCGCACCGACAACCTAGTGAAGGTGCAGATCCTGGTCAACGGAGATGCCGTCGAGGCGCTTGCCCTGATCTGCCACCGGGACTTCGCGGAGCACCGCAGCCGGCAGATCCTCCAGAAGCTCAAGGAGCAGATCGACCGCCACCAGTTCGAGATCCCGCTGCAGGCGGCGATCGGCGGCAAGATCATCGCGCGAGAGAGCATCAAGTCGATGCGCAAGAACGTCATCGCCAAGTGCTACGGCGGCGACGTCAGCCGCAAG
>JBJOIF010000022.1:0-4874 GCA_046047335.1 Planctomycetota bacterium
GAGCCGGACTTGGGCAGGGCCATGCCGCCCGTGCAGAGGATCACGCGGCGGGCGAGCGTGATGCCGGACGCCGCGTGCACCGCGAAGCCTCCCTCCGGGTGCGGTTCGATCGCATGGACGCGGTCGGGGTGACGGAGCCGGGCGCCCGCCGCATGCACCGCCGAGAGGAGGGCATCGAGCACGGTGTGCGCGTCGTCGGTGACGGGAAAGAGCTTGCCGGTGTCCTCGCGCTTGAGCTCGACGCCAAGGTCGGCGAAGAACTCCTGCGTGCGCTCGACGCCGAACGCGCGAAGCACGTTGCGGATGGCGGGGCGCGTACTGCCGGCGTAGTCGACGTCGCCGACCCGCCAATGCGTGACGTTGCAGCGGCCCCCTCCGGCCACCAGGATCTTGGCGCCCAGTCGCTTGGCTCCGTCCAGGGCCACCACGTCTGGCGCTCGCCCCAGCGCACGCGCTTCGCGGCCCGCCCACGTGGCGGCGAACAGTCCCGCCGCGCCCGCGCCCACGACGACCACGTCGCAGCGGCCCGGGTCGCCGCCCGTCACGGCGACCGGCCCGCGCCGTCGGCCGGCGCCGGGCCCGGAATGGTGGATTCCCCGAGGCGAACCGTGGTCTTGATGTCCGCGGCCTTCTCCGACGTCCAACGCAGCGTGATGGGCGTGCCGCGCTCGCCCGTCACCAGGAACCGGGCGGCCGAGGAGCCATGGCCGGGGACGCCTTGCGGGAAGCGAAGCGCGTGCGCGCGGAACGGCTGTGGGTCGAAGGCGCGGTCGGTCCGTCGTGCCAGTCGTCCGGATGCCGCCACTGGCGCGCCGGACAATTCGAGCACGTCATCGATCCCGATGGCCTTGTCCGCCGCCCGCGTGGTTCGGGTGGGGATGAGCCGGTCGTTGGCGACGGTCACCGTGACTTCCCAGAGACCGGGCGCGGCTTCCACGGTATCCACGCTCTCGAAGCGCAGGAGCGGCATCTGCTCGGCGTGGTACATCGAGAACGCGAAGTTGCGGTGGAGTTCCTCCTCCATCATGAACGGCGGTGGGATGCGCGAGGAGAACTTGGTTCCGCCGCCCACGAGCACGGGCCCAAGGTCCGGGTGGCGGACCTCGCGCAGCGGGACCCGGGTCTGCCCGAACAGCATCCGCTGCTCCCAGAGTCGGCGGTCGTCGTCGTTGGGATCCTGCCCGTCCTGGCGGATGCGCTTGTCGGTCCACAGCTCGTTGGTGAGGGAGATCACCCCCAGGCCCTCGGCAAACCAATTCACCACGCCGCCATGGACCGTGTAGAGGTCCTTGTGGATCACCATCGGGCGGTAGAACGGCAGCATCCGCGCGCCGGTCTCCTGAATCCGGCGGTACACCGCCACGTCCTCGCCGGGATAGTCGCGCTCCCGGGATGCCGCGCCCGGGCCCCGAAGGATCATCCCCCCCGTGTTGTGGTAGGCCTGCGAGGCCGCGATGTTGGGCTTGGCCAACACCCAGTCGGCCAGGGCTCGGGTCTCGGCCCAGCACAGCGGATAGGCGCCGGCGCCGCCTTGGATGTTCTCCGGCTCCCACCCGCTGGGGAAGTTCCGGTTCATGTCGTATCCGCCCGGGCCGTCCTCGTTCACTTGCCCGTCGCCGTCGTTGTCGAAGCCCTCCTGGCCGGCCATCGACCACTCTCCGTACTCGCGTGTGCCGTCGGCACGCGGCTCCGTGGGCACGCGCACCATCCGGTCGGGGTCGCGTGGGTCGCGTCGGTGCGTGCCGAATGGGTCGGGTCGCCACATCATGGTGATGTGGCCATCGCCGTCGAGGTCGTCGGGACCGTCCTCGTCCGTCAGCCCGTCCCCGTCGTTGTCGAAGGGGTGCTGACCGGTGCGCGCGGAGTGCGGGGTGTGGGCGTCGGCAAACCACGTGTCGCGCCCGTCCGGGTTCACGAGCGGGACCAGATAAAAGGTGCAGCGGTCGACGAGCGCCGTGAGCGAGGGCACGTGGCCGTGCGCGCCGAGGAGGTACCAGGCCGTGTAGGTGACGGTCTCCGCGGCCTGGATTTCGTTGGCATGGATGGCGCCGTCGATGTACATCGCGGGCTTGTCGCGTTCGTCGCCGGTGGCCGGGTTGCCGATGACGAGCGCCAGCATCGGGCGTCCCTTGGTGGACGTACCGAAGCGTTCGACCCGGCACAGGGATGGATACGCTTCCGCCAGACGGAACATCTGGTCGTAGATGCCGTCGACGTCGGAGAACCGGTTGAACGGGATGTCGACGGTGTTGGGCACCTGCTGCTGCGCCGCCGCCGGAAGGGCCATGGCGGCACTGAGGACGCAGGCCACGGCCCGTGGGCGTGGCCCGATCATCGCGCAGCCTCCGCGCTGGTCTCCACGATGGGTTCGCCGTCGCGGAACGAGAACCGTTGCTCGGGCTGTCCCGCGAAGAGGAGTTCCACGGTCACCTCCTCGCCCGGTTCCGCCTGGACGATCCACGACACGGGCCGCAGTGCACCCGGGTCGATCCCGCGGACGACGTCCATCCGGCGGCCCGCCTTGATCCGCGTCACCGGCACCGAGACGCGCACCACGTGCGCCGGTACCACGCCGGCCGCGCGGCCACCTTGCATCACCGTGGGCAACCTTCCCGTATTCGTGATCGCCGTGTCGATCCGCCACAGTCCGGGACCGACGGCGGTCACCGTGGGAGTGCGCAGCGCGACCCGCGCGCGGCGGGCGGCCAGTTCGGGAAGGAAGCCCGCGCATCGCTCCGCGAGTGCCATCACCTCGTCGACGGGCGGGTTCTCCCGGAAGCCCGGCACCCAACCGCCCACCTCGACCTCGAAGAGCTGCGGATGGGGGTGGCGGGTCCACGGCACAAAGCCGCGGCCACCGCGGACCCGGTCGCTGTAGTCAAGCCATGCGGCCTCCTCGGTGTTCGCCGGGGTGCCTTCGCGGACGGCGGTGCCTTCCGGCGGCGGGGGGACGTCGGGCCGGCCCCACAGCGTGGTCGCGAAGGCGGGCATGCCGCGCTGCGCATTGAGCCACGCCACGAGGCTCCCGGCGGTGTCTGCGCCCTCGGCGCGCGACAGCCCCAGCCGCTCGCGCAGGTCCTTCGCGAGCGCGTGGTAGGCGGCCGCATCCTGCTCGGCGATCATCACCGGCATGCCGTGCGTCGTCTTGGCCTTGCCGTCCGGCAGCGACACCACGGTGTCGTGTCGCCCGATCACCACCGCCGCGAAGATGCCCGGGTTGGCGATCACGAAGTCCGCGATGGCCTTGCTCTCGGGAGCGAGCAGCGGGTAGACGCCCGCCTCGTCCTCGAACTCCGCCCACCGGTGCGGGAAGTTGCGTTCCGGGTCGATGCCGCCGGCCCAGTCTTCGGCCATGCGGCCATCGCCGTCGGCATCGATGCCCTCGGTCCACACCGTCCACTCCGGCACCTGACCGGTGGCGGCGTCCGGGGAGCGCATGAGCCGAGGCTCGGCGGGATCGGTCGCCATGGACGGCGTGCTCCAGGGCGGGAAGTCGCCGGCCTTGCGCATCTGCGTGATGACGCCGTTGCCGTCGAGGTCGCGCGGCGGATCCTCCTCGCCCGCGCCGTCCTTGTCGTTGTCGTGCGGCACGGCATTGCCCGAGTACGCCCGGCGCACGGCGCGCGCAAAGGCCTCCGCCGGATCGGGATTCGCGCGGGGGACGACGTGCACCAGGACATCGTTCAGGCCTTCGGGGCGATCACGCAGCAGCGTCTCGACGATCCCCAGGGCGGCTTCGGTGCTCGACCAGCGGTGTCCGTCCATGCCGGCCACCACCACGATCGCCGGTCGTCGCGCGGCGTTCGCTGGGTCCGTGCCGACGGTGAGCAGCGGGATCGGCCGGTCGCCCGCGCTGCGCGCCAGCGTGCGTGCCGCGAGCCGGTCCGGATGGGCGCGGAGGAGCTCGACGATGGCGGCGTCGAGCCCGGCGGCATCGCGTGCCTCGCGGGCCTCGACGATCCGCGGCGCGGGGGCAGGGGCCGCGGGGGCAGGATCCTGGGCCATCGATGCGGAAGGGAAGAGCAGCGTCGCAAGGCTCAGGGCGGTCGAGAGGTGCATGCAATGTCCTCGGGTCGTCGTGCGACCGATCACAGTTCCGGGCGGGCGCCCTCGATCATGCTCGCGTCCTCGAGCACGTACAGGCCGACCAGCCAGTTCTCCACCAGGTAGGGATCCACGCGAAGCCGTCCGCGGACGCCACCGAAGCTGAACGTGGCGTGACCGCTCGATCGTCGGGCGGGCTCCAGGAGCTTGACCTCGATGGCGTCGTAGGGGGTCGGCGGGACGCCGATGCAGCAGCCGTCCCATTGGTTGAGCATCACGAGCAGCTCCTTGGTCTCGCTCACCATGAGCGGGAACGCGAGGTAGCCCTCGATCTGCAGCCATGCACCGTCGAGGAGCGCCACGCGCTGCGGCAATTCGTTCTCGTTGAGGCGCGGGACGTACGTCTCCGAGGCGCTGGCCAGGCACTCCCAGCTGACCCGGTACGGATCCGCCTCCGTCCCGGAGCCGCGGATCTCGAAGCGGTCGTCGGCGTAGAGCAGTTTCTCCCCGGTGCGTTCGTCCGTGCGCGGGACCACGTTGCCGGGGATGACCTTCGCGGCCGCGATCTCGGCGGTCAGCCCAAGGTCCACCGCATCCTTAGACCGGACGACGGGGGCGCGGGGCGCGCGCGGCGCGTCGGCGGCATCGCCGGCGGGCGCAGCGCCGGGTGGCGTGGATGCCGCCGTCGTGGAAGCCGGGGGTGCGGCGTCCGGGCCGGTCGGCGAGGTGGCCATCGGGCGCGGCGCGTCGTTCACGGTGGGGGCGGGGCCCGCACCGCGGCTTCCCGAGCCGTCCATCACCAGGAGCAGCGCCGAGGCACTCACCAGCAA
>JBJOIF010000023.1:0-20454 GCA_046047335.1 Planctomycetota bacterium
CGCTGGGTGGCGCGGTTCTTCGGCGTGTTCGGGATGGAGCCGCACAACTTCTACGACATGACGGCCATCGGTTCCAAGAGCCAGCCGATCATCGCCACCGCGTTCCGGTCCGTGCTCCGCCCGGAGCACCGCGTCTTCACGTCGCTCCTGATGACCGACTACTTCGATGAGGCCACTCGCGCCCGCATCGAGGGCCTGCTTGCCACGCGCCAGGTGTTCACCGCGCGCGCCCAGGAACTCGTGGAGCGTGCGGAGCGCGAGGGCGGCCTGTCCGCGGCGGACGGCGACGCGCTGATCCGCGAGGGCGTCGACCACATCTTCAAGTGGACCGGTGCCGCCCACGGACATGACCTCTACCAGGAGCTCTCCGCCGGCGGCTTCAAGATCGCCGCCGACATCTCCTGCTTCCGATCGCACCACCTGAACCACCTGACGCCGAACACGCTGCTCATGGACCTGTACACGTCGGCCATGAAGCACTGCATGGGGGAACTGGACGAAGCCGCATTCCGCGAACGCGCAACGCTCGCGCTGCGCCGGCTGGCGATGCAGGCCGATCGCGACTGGCTGCGCCTGCACTTCAAGCACCTGTCGCATGCGGAGATCGATTCGTACCAGCATGGTGCAGCGACCGATGCCGACGTGTCCGCGCTCGTGGACGGGATGGTGCACGCCTTCCGGGGCGATCGCTTCCGCCTGAACGAACTCAAGCACGCCGGCTTCAAGGACTACACCGAGGGGCCGTCGTGGGACACGCCGGTCCTGCTCCGCCAGGACGCGTACAAGGCGCTGACCGAGCCGGTCCGCTTCGTGGAGACGGATGGCACGGCGCGCGAAACCTCCCACACGGCGCGATTCGGCGAGATCGAGGAACGCTTCTACGCCTGCACCCCGGCCGGCCGCGAGTTGTACGACCGCTGCCTGCAGGAGGCGGACGCCGTTCGCGAGAAGGATCCCTCGCTTCCCAAGCGGGACTGGAAGGCATACGACGCGGCCTGCGCCGCCCCGTTTGCGCCGTTCCCCAAGTCGCTCCGCGAGCTGGTCGCCAAGGGCCTGGTGTTCGCCCGCTTCGCGCCTACGCCGGCCGGCGTCGCCGCCGCACGCAGCGGCTCGATCTCGACGACGGACATGGCCGAACTGGTGGAGGCTGGGCTGGTGACGTGCGAAGGTCTGCGCTACGAGGACTTCCTGCCGGTCAGCGCCGCCGGGATCTTCGCCTCGAACCTCAACCAGTACGGCACCGCTTCCACCGCGACGGTCCGGCCCACCTACCGGAAGTCGACGCTCGAGTCGATCATGGGCAAGCCGATCGTGGAGGCCACCGAGGTGTATGCGGGCATCGACGCCACTTCGCGCTTGGACACGTACGAGCGGCTCGGCCTGCTTGGTCGCCTCGATGTCGAGGCGCGGGCGCGGCTGGAGACCGCCGTCGCTGGTTGCCCGGCCGACGTGATCCGCGAGGTGCGCCGTCCTGCCGCGGCCGTGGCGGTGTGAGTCCGTCGCGGTGCCTGCAGTTCAGCGGTCCTCGATGCGCAGCACCTGCCACAGGATGGTGCCGGTGCCGTCGCGCTCCCACAGCACGCCGAGGCGGCCGGCGGGCAGCGCCACGGGCACGCTGTAGGCGAACGGGCCGTCGGTGATGGCCACGGTGCGGGGCCAGGTGGCGCCGCCGTCGGCGGAGATCCATGCGGTGCCGGCGATGCGTCGGCGCTCGTCGCCGGGTCCGGTGACCGCAAGCCGCGGGCCCGAGGGCGTGTCGATCGAGGCGATGCCGCCCATGCACGAGGGGTCGACGAGTTCGGGCTGGTCGACGAGCGGGCTCCACGATTCGCCTCCGTCGACCGACCCCGTCACCTTGCGCCGCCGCGCGCCGTCGAACTGCCGCGAGACCATCAGCAGCGAGCCGTCGGCGCGTTCCACCAGCTGGACCTCGTTGCCCCGGCCGGGGGAGCCGTCGGGCGCGGGCAGCCCCATCCGCCAGGAGTCGCCGCCATCGTCGCTGAGCGCCGCATAAGTGCGCCACTTCCCGAACGGTCCCTCGTTGAACGGCACCACCAGCCGCCCGGCATACGGACCGCGGCGCAGCTGCACGCCGATGCCCGGACCGCTCGCCACGCTGGTCACGCCAGTGGGTCGCTTGGTGCCGGAAGTCACGTCGCGGGGAGGGGACCACGTCTGGCCGCGGTCGTCCGAGGCGATCACCAGCGTGCGGCAGATCGACTCGCCCTCCAGACCGGCCTGCACCTGGTGCTCGCCGGCGCCCGTCGGGTACGACTGGAACATCACCAGTAGCCGACCGGCATGCGGTCCCTCGCGCACGTGCACGGCGCATGGATTGTTGATGGAGCGGCCGGGCTGATCGACGAGAACTTCGCAGTCCGACCAGGTCCGCCCGGTGTCGTCGGAACGGCGCATCACCAGGTCGTTGCTGCCGTTGTCCGCCAGCGAGCCCCGCCCTTCGGCGAAGGCCACGATCCGGCCGCAGGGAAGCCGGATCGCCGAGGGAATCCGGTGGATCGGGTGTCCGCAGTCCCCGGGGGCGAAGACGACGACGGCCGGTGCATCCGGCGTGAGCGGGGACGGCACCGTGGCGCACGACGCGCTCACCGCCGTCGCGAGCATCGCCAACGCGCCAACGCAGCGGGCGCGTGCACTCACGCGTCGGCCATCGGCTTCACGGCGAGCACCGAGCACCTCGACTCGGCGAGCGCTCGCTCCGCGGTGCTGCCGAGCAGCAGGTCGCGGATGCTGGCGCGACCGCGCGTGCCGAGCACGATGAGGTCGGCGTGGACGGACTCGGCGTGCTGCACAATCCCCGAACGGTGGCCGGGATGGTCGAGCACGGTGAACGTGGCGGTCATCCCTGCGAAGGCGGAGAGGACGGGCTGGGCGAAGTCCTCGAGCCTTCCCTCGAGCGCCGTGCGGTACTGGCGCTGGAAGTGCGGATCCGCCTCGCGCGTGGGTGCACGGTAATGGAGCTTGTGCCACGGGCCGTCGAACACGTGGAGCACGTGCAGCGCGGCGCCGTCAGCATGGGCCACCTCCGCGGCGCGTGCGAGCGCGTGCCGGGCGGTCGGCGAGAAATCGACGGCAGCCACCACGGTCTGGAACCGTCCATCCGGCGAACCGGTGGCCGCATCACGAACCAGCAGCACATCCGCTGGGCTCTTGCGGACGCACGATGCCGCCACGCTGCCGACACCCAGTTCGGGAGGACGGTCGCCGTGGGCGCCCAGCACCAATAGGTCGGCGTGGTCTGCGGCGACGCGGTCCAGGATCCCGGTGACGCGGTGCTCGACGGAAATGCGCAACTGCAGCCGCTCGGCGCCGGGAATCTGTCGGGCGAACGCGCGCCAGGCTTCCTCGGCATCGGACTGGATCCCCTCACGAAGGCCGGGCTGGATGCCCGCCAGCGCGTCCTCCAGCTCCGACACCACCAGGTGGTCAATGACATGCACGGCATGGAGTTGAGCGCCCGACGACTGCGCGAGCCGGATGGCCTCGCGCAGGGCCCGGGCGGAGCACGGGGTGAAGTCCACGGCCACCACGATGGAGGTGAGTCGCTTCATGGTCGCGGCATCGTAAGGCACGTGCGCTCCGCGGGCCGCAGGGCGGCCGATACCCTCACGCCATGCATCCGGATCACGACGCGCCAGTTGCCCCCACCGCGCCCGGCGCGGTCCGACGAGTCTTGGCCGTGGTGGAGCGCGTGGGAAATCGCCTGCCCGACCCGGCGACCCTCTTCGTTGCGCTCGGTGCAGCGACGCTGGTCGCGAGCGCGGTGGGCGCATCGCTCGGATGGAAGGTGGCGGACCCCCGAGACCCCACCCAGTCGTTCGCCGTGCGCAGCCTGCTCGATGCGGAAGGCGTGCGGTGGATCCTCACCAACGCGCTGCGCAACTTTCTCGACTTCCCGCCGCTTGCCATCGTGCTCGTGGCCATGCTCGGGATCGGCGTCGCGGAGCGTACCGGTCTGTTCCCGGCGCTGCTCAAGCTCCTGGTGCAGCTGACGCCGGAGCGGCTGCTGTCGCCTGCAGTGGTGCTGATCGGCATCATGTCGAACGCGGCGTCCGACGCCGGGTACGTGGTGCTCCCGCCGCTGGCCGCGGGAGTGTTCGCCAGGTGCGGGCGATCACCGCTCGCCGGGATCGCGGCCGCGACGTTCGGCGTGGCCGGGGGCTTCAGCGCCAACCTGCTGATCACCAGCCTCGACCCGCTGCTTGCGGGACTGACCACGCAGGCTGCCCAGGTGCTCGATCCGGATGCGGTGGTCCGGCCGGAATGCAATTGGTACTTCATGATGGCCTCCACGGTGCTCTTGGTCGGCCTCGGGTGGTACGTGACCGACCGGGTCGTGGCGCCGCGCTTTGATCGTGCCACCGTGGAGCGGCAGCTGAGTACTGGCCAGGTCGATCGCGGCGCGGAGTCGCTGTCTCCCGACGAGGTGCGTGGCCTGCTTGCCGCGTTGACTGGATTCGCGGCGGTCGCCGGTGGGTTCCTGTGGATGGCGCTCTCGACCGACGGTCCGCTCGCCGGCACGGTGGTGCGGCCGGGCGGCACCACCACCGTGCCGGCCTGGAGCGAGGCGATCGTCCCGATGCTGTTGGTGCTGTTCCTCGTGCCGGGCATCGCCTACGGCGTGGTGAGCGGCGAGATCCGCTCCGATCGCTGCGTGGCCCAGCGGATGGGGCAGGCGATGTCCGGGATGGGGACCTACGTGGTGCTGGCCTTCTTTGCCGGGCAGGCGATCGCCTGGTTCCGGCATTCGAACCTCGCGAATGTGATCGGCATCGAAGGGGCCGCGTTGGTGAAGTCGCTCGGGCTTGGGCCGTCGCCCATGCTGGCCGCGCTCGTGTTCGCTGCCGCCGGGCTGAACCTCCTGATCTCCAGCGCCAGTGCCAAGTGGGCGTTCCTGGCGCCGGTGCTCGTCCCGATGCTCGGGCAGTCCGGGATGAGTCCCGAACTGGTGCAGGCCGCCTATCGCGTGGGCGATTCGTGCACCAATCCGATCGCTCCGCTCAATGCGTACCTCGTGATCATCCTCGTGGCGGTCCGGCGGTGGCAGCCGGATGCCGGAATCGGCACCATGATCGCGCTCCTGCTTCCGTACTGCGCGGTGGCACTCCTGGCATGGACGGCATTCCTGGTGGCGTGGAACGCGCTGGGGATCCCGCTCGGCCCCGGGTGATGTGCAACTTCCCGCGGCGGTCCGTCAGAAGCTCATCTGCATCTGTGCGACGAAGCTCGCGTTGTTGTCCTGCTGGGCAATGCCCAGGCCCCCCGCGATGGGGCGGATGCCGTTGACGTCCCCGGCCCCGAACGGCACGATGGACTTCAGGGTGAGCTTCAGGGCCTTGGCGTCGAAGTACACGTTGAAGCCCGCCTGGGCGATCCACGGCACCGCGGTGCCGGTCGACCAGCTGGCCTCCGCGAAGGCCTCGATCGCCGGGGCCACGAAGTACGCGCCCTGCATCCCGATGCCGGAGTTCCAGCCGAGCTCCGCCGCACCGACCGCATCCCGCATCAGCGCATACTGGCCGATCAGCGTCGCTCCGGCGAGCGCGGCGCGGATGTCGGCGGTGAATCCCGCGGCAGCGGGGGTGGCCTCCGCCGCCGCAGGCGGCTGTGGATTGGTCCCGCGCGCTCCCGTCCAGCAGACGGCGAGTCCGGCGACCACTCCCGGCGTGTCCCCGGGGCGGCTCGACTCCCAGTCGAGCTCGGCCCACTGCGCACCCCACTTCAGTTCGGCCCGCCCCGACACGGCGAACGACAGCTGCTGGGGATCGTCCCACGCCAACGTTCGGCTGTTGAACTGCGTGAACACGCCCACGGTCGTCCGCAGCGCATCGCCCTGGTACTGGACGGTGACCCCCGGCTGCTTGCCGGCGCCGAACCGATAGTTGAACACGGAGTAGTCGCCGGTGGTCAGGCGGCTTGAGCCGAAGAAGTCGCTCTCTAGGTCCCAGGGCACGTTCTGCAGCCCGACCGTCGTCGACAGTCCGCCGCCGAGGTCCTTGCGGATCCATGCGTACAGGGGCCGAAACGAGTTCGGCTCCACGATGAAGCGGTCGGGCTGCGACTGGTCGCTGAAGAGCGCCAGCCAGCGGATCGACGGGTCGATCGCGGTCCCCGACAGCCCCACGTTGACGCGGCGGGTCTCGAATCCCCAGCGGGTCTGCTCGACGACTCGGGAGCCCGGCGCACCGAAGGCCGAGGCCGCCACGAAACGGGTCTGCAGCATCACGTTGGCCTTCACTGACCACGATCCGTCCGCGCTCCGCACGAACGCTCCGCCGTCGTAGCCCGCCGTCCATCCGTCGGAGCGGAACGATCGGCGCGCGTCCGGCTCGGCCAGCGCCTCGCGGACGAGTCCTCGGATCTCCTCGGCGCGGGCCTCGTCGAGCCACCGCCCGCTCCACTGCGCGCGGATCGCGGCCACTTCCGCGCGCAACGCCGCAAGTTCGCGTTCGATATCGATGGGTGCGGGCTCGCCGAACACGGTCGGAGGCTACAGGCTCGGTCCGAGCGCCTGCGGCATCACCACGTGTATGTGAACGTCCACGTGACGGTCGTGGTGCCGTCCGCCGGCACGTCCAGATCGAAGGCGATGGTGCCGGCGTCCACCTTGGTGAACGGGTGCGAGTTCGCGGCCACGTCCCACGTTGTCCAGCGGAATGGCCGGTCGATCACGCGGATGCGCTCGGCGCGCTGCTTGCGGTTGCGCACCTCCAGGCGAAACGTCTCGGACATCTTTCGTGCGGCGCGATCCGCCGAGAAGTCCGTCCGGGTGCGCTCCGCGACCACGTCGAAGGCCTCGCCCAGCCGCACCTTCACGGTCTCGTTGCGCGGCGTGTGGTTGATCAGGTCCTCGCCGACGAACTCCAGCGTCCCGTCGTCGGGATCCATCTTGTAGACGCGGACCTTTCCGGCGGGCAAGGGCATGCCCATGCGGTTGTCCTCGGCGTTTCGGAAGCTGACGAACACCGAAGGACGACCCTCGCGGGCGTTGCCGATGTCGCGTTCCGTGATGGGGGCGGGCGGGGTGCCCATCGAGTTCGACAGGTCGACCACCAGCTCCTTCGTGACGGCGATGCCGGAGACGGGCGGAAACAGTGCGATCTGCTGCGTGGAGTTCTGCTCGACCGTGGTCCGGCGCGGCAGGGTGTACAGGTGGTACTCGAAGAACTCCTTCTCCTCGAAGGCCGCTCCGTCGGCCATGGCGAGCGCCTCCACCGGCATGCCCCGCGGGTTGCGCATCAGCGCGTGCTGGATGCGCTGGACGTTGCCCGCCACCAGCTTGAGCTCGGCGTCCGGGTACGACGCGCCGGAGAGGTTGAGCAGCGTGACCCACGCCGTCATGTCGGCCGAGGCATCGGCGCCATCCAGCACCAGGTTGTAGTCGGCGCGCCACGTCATGCCGCTGGTCTGGTAGGTGGTGCGCGCCAGGTGGGTCGCCGCGGCCTTGCCGGCGACGGTCCACACCAGGGTCGGCTTGGTGAGCAGTCCGCCCGGGAGCGACCCGAGCTGCACGTGGGCGGTGTCCATCGGCACCACGCTCACGCCCTCGGCACGCGCCAGCACGAGCTTGCCCTGCGTGGCGCTCAGGAGCGTCCCCGTCATCATCACCGGGTCCTTGCCCACGGCGGAGGTCACGGTCACCTGCTGGCCCAAGTACTTGCCCATGAGCTTGGATGGGCTGACCAGGTCGAACTGGAACGACTGTTCGAGCACCGTGGTCGACGGATCCTCCAGGTCGACGAACGACACCGTGGTGGGATCGATCCACGCCGCCACGTCCGTGAAGGCGAGCGTCCCGGTCCCGGCCGGGATCTGCACGGGACGGATGGTCTTGACGACGCCGAAGCCGGGCACTCCCCATGGATCATCCATGCCGGACGTCCGCTGCTGCTGCACGTACCGCTGCGGATCGAACCCAGCCGGATCGGCCGACGAGTAGACCGTCAGCGAGGTGCCGGGCTTGGGCGCCTCCGGGGCCGTGGCGAGGGCGGACGCAAGCAGTGCGGCGGTCAATGCGGTGGTCATGTCGGATCCTCCATGGAGAAGGGTACCTGCCTAGACTCGCGCCGCATGCTCACCGCCCTGATCGATGTCCTGCCCGCTGCCCTTGCGGCGGGCATCGTGGCGGTGCTCGCCACCGTGGCGGTGGAGCGGTTGGGTGGGGTTGCCGGTGGCCTGCTGTCGAGCATTCCCACCACGATCGTGCCTGCGGCCATCGGGATCTGGGGCCGCAACGCCGACCCCGAGGAATTTCGCCGTGCCATGGCCTTCGTGCCGGTGGGCATCGTGCTCAACATGGGCTACCTGGTGCTCTGGCGCGTCATTCCGGCGCGCGTCGGGATGCGGACGCACCGCCACCTGCTTGCGTGGACGACCGGCCTTGCGCTCGGTGCATGGTTCGCCGCCGCGGCGGGCGTGGCGGCCCTCAACGAGTTGCTCCAGCCGACCGTGGCGCAGTCGCTCGTGGCGGGCGGAGTGGCGACCGCTGCGGGGCTGGCGATCGCGGTGGCGACCAATCGCACGCCGCATGCGGCGCCGCGCGGCACCAGGCGTGTCGGTCCGGCGGTGCTCGTGGCACGGGGCGCCGCGGCGGCGGCGGCCATCGGCGTGGCGCTGGTGCTGGCGCGTGCCGGCCTCCCGGTGGCCAGCGGGATCGCCTCGGTATTCCCGGCGATTTTCACGACGGTGATGGTGGCCACATGGATCGCGCAAGGTGCGCAGGTGCCGACGGGTGCCGTCGGACCGATGGCCCTCGGCACGCTCAGCGTGGCGGCGTACGCGCTGCTGGCCGCGCTGCTCTTCCCCATGCTTCCGGTGGCGGGAGCCGCGGCGGCGTGCTGGGTGCTCTCGGTGACCGTGGTGAGCCTGCCGGCCTGGTGGTGGCTGGCGCGGCGGCAGGCGTCCCGCGTCAGCGCCGCGCCAGCGCCCGGCGCGTCTCGGCCCGCGACGCCGCAATGATGCGGTCGGCCGCCTTGGGGCTGGCCTTCGCCTCAAGCAGCGCGCGCAGCATGAGCGGGGCCACGATGGTGGCGTCCGACTCAATGACGAACATCGGGGTCCGCTCGGTGAGCTTGTCCCAGGTGATCTTCTCGTTCGGCGTGGCGCCCGAGTAGCTGCCGTAGCTGGTGGTGCTGTCCGAGATCTGGCAGAAGTACGCCCACGGCTTCACCTTTTCCTGCAGGTCGTACTTGATGCTCGGCACGACGCAGATCGGGAAGTCGCCGGCGATGCCGCCGCCGATCTGGAAGAAGCCGATGCCCTTGCCCTGCGAGAGGCGCTTGTAGTCGTCGTAGAACTGCGCCATGTACTCGATGCCGCTCTTGGCGATCGACGCCGAGCAGTCGCCGGCCTTCACGTGCGACGCGAAGATGTTCCCGAAGGTCGAGTCCTCGTGCCCGGGCACCACGATGGGGAGCCGCGCCTTCGCGGCCTCGAGCAGCCAGCACTCCTTGGGGTTGCCCTCGAACTTCGACTTCGGGAGCGCCAGCACCAGGTCGTAGAAGTACTCGTGCCAGAAGCGGCGCGTGCCGTCGCGGCTGGCGTTGCGCCACATGGGCACCAGCACCTTCTCGACCGCCCGGAAGGCATCGTCCTCGGGGATCGAGGTGTCGGTGACGCGGCGCATGCGCTGCTTCAGGATGCGCGTGTCGTCCTTCTTGGTGAAGTAGCGGTACTCGGGGAAGTCCTTGTAGCTGTCGTGGGCCACGAGCCGGAACAGCGACTCCTCGAGGTTCGCGCCCGTGACGCTGAGCCCATGCACGAGGCCCGCCCGGATGGCCGGCGCCAGCGTGATGCCCAACTGCGCGCTGCTCATCGCGCCCGCCACCGCCCAGTACATGCGGCCGCCGGACTTCACGTGGTCCCAGTAGGCATAGAGCGCGTCGCGCGTGGCCCGGGAGTTGAAGTTCCGGTAGTTGTCGGCGACGAAGTTCAGGATCGGAAGGTCGGACTGGGGCATGGGGCGGAGAATGTACTTCCCCGTCACCGCGCCGGCCGCGGGGCGAGTCGATCGCGTGACCCACGATCGTGCCGGAGGGTCACCTACGGGAGATTTCGGGTTCTACGTCCGGCTTGTCCGCCGGGACCGCGTCGGGGGACGCGTCCGGATCCTCGGGCAAGGGCTCCGCATCGGCCGCGTCGTCGACGCGCTCGATCTCGTGGTGCTCCGGCCGGTTCAGCACGAAGATGAGGGAGCTGCGCGAGCGTCCCTGCACCAGGTCCGTCACCATCGCGCCGGCGAGTTCGGCCATGACCACGTGGAGCGGCACCGGTGCGGTGGCGACCGACTCGACGTATTCGGTGCAGTCGCCCACGGACTGCCAGGCCAGGCGCCCCGAGGGCGCGTGCCAGAGTTGCAGCGTCAGGTTCGACGTCGTCCAGTGCGACCGCACCGCCGTGACCCCGAACAGCGAGAAGCGCGTGGAGTCGCGCACGTCGTTCGAGGCGACGATCGCGACAAAGAACCACTCGAGACCCGTGGCGGTGCCCACCTCGGCGAGGTCGGCCGCCGACAGGATCCCCGTGTCGTTGGCCTCCCGCAGGAGCCGCGCCAGCACCGCTGACTTGCCTGCCTGCGCCGCGAGGCCCACCACCGTGGGGCCGCTGACCACCGTCGAGCCCGGGCATCGTCGGTGCAGCGCGACGCGCACGCCGTCGGACGCAAGCGGCCCGAGTCCGCGCAGCGGTGCGCCGGGCGACACCCCCTGAAGGATGCCCACCTTGGGAGGGTCGGCCGTGAGCAGTGCCCGGATCCCGTTCGACCGTTCCAGCAGCGAGTTGGCGTAGATCGCCGACCGCGTCTGCATCCCGGCCTTGATCGACGTCTCCGCGCAGCCCGCGGCCGCGAGGCAGAGTGCGATCGACGCGAGGATGGGGCTGCACCGCATGCGGTCAGTTCGGGCTGAAGGGCAGGGCGGATTTGTGCACGCAGAGGCGAAGGTTGCCGTCCCGGCAGCGGCGGAAGACGAAGGTCTTGTCGACCATCACTTCCTTGCCGTCGGGTCCGGTGACGTAGACGTTGCCCATCGTGATCGCGATGTCGCCGTGGATCTGGATCCCGTTCTCTGCGGCGTTGTTGTCATAGCGGGCCTTCGTCCAACCTTTCAGCGCGAAGCCGGTGTCCTCGGGGAAGGCGGGGTCGCCGCCAACGAAGTACGCGAGCGCTCCCTCGCGCGTCGGGCGGAAGGTGCGTGGACCGAACGCGAGCGTCGGCTTGAAGAAGACCTTGCCTTCGGCGTAGTCGTACAGGTCATCGATCATCTTCGCGGCTTCCGCCCGCGCATCGCCGCCACGCGCGTGCACCTGCGACACCCGAACCAAGCCGTCGCACCATGCCTGCTGTGCGGCGTTCACCTGCTGTTCCGTGATGGGAGCACGGGACTCGCGCGCCGCAGCGGCCGTCGCCGGGGGGGTCACCGCTTTGTTGTTTGCGACGGAAACGCACGCCACGACCGGGAAGACCGCAAGGGCGGTCACGATGCGGACGGCCCGTGATCGGGCGATTGGGCGCGGAGTCATGAGAGGAGCCTATCAGTTCCGGTTCCGCAGCGGCGATACGCTCCCGTCATGCAGACCCGCAGACCGCCATTCGCCCGAATCGCCGCTTCGATCATCGCCGTGTTCTGCACCGGTCCACAGGCCGCGGTCGCGCTGCCCGTCGGTGACGCGCAGCCCTCGAAGCCCCAGGCAGCCCAGGCGCCCGCCGCGCCCGCATGGCCGACCGATGTCGCGGGGCTGAAGGCGCTCGGCACCGACCTCCTCTCCAAGTGGATGGGCGCGATCGCCTCCGGCGATGCCGCGTCCGTCTCCGGCATGATGCAGCCCGGGTTCCTTCGCGTCGGGTTCGACGGCACGGTCGGTCACGCGGAGCAGCTCGAGGCCATCCAGGCGATGGGTGCCAAGAACCCGAAGGTGACCGACGTGGTCGCCACCCGCGTGGGCGACGCACTGGTGGTCACGTGCCAGGTGTCGGTCACGCAGACCATCGGCGGCAAGGCCTTGGACGCGACGCCGGCATGCCGGCTCGGCGTGTGGCAGCCCACGGACGGCGGCTGGAAGCTCGCGGCGTGGGCCACGCTCCACATGCCGCAGCCGCGACCCGCACCGGGGGCTCCCCGCGCCGCCGCGGGCAAGGCCATGGGCGCGCCGGGCGCCGCGATGGTGAAGCGATTCCTCGACGCGCAGCGCGCGAAGGACCTCGCGCCGTTCGACGCCATGCTGGCCGACGGGATGCAGGTCGTGAACTTCAAGGGCCAGAAGCAGAAGGCCGACCTCATCAAGGGTGCCTCGCACGCGACCACCACCGAGCCCGTCATCGCCGACGCGCGCGCGACGAAGTGCGGTCCGCTGACGGTGGTCGCCTGCACCCTGACCATGGGCCAGAAGATCGGCTGGACCACGCTCCCGGCCGCCCCCGCGCCGTTCCTCTGCGTGTTCGCCGGGGAAGGCGATTCCGCCAAGGTGATCGCGATGGCCAACACCAACCGCCCGGAGTGAACCCCATGGACGCGAAGACCAAGCGCATGCTGATCATCTTCATCGCCGTCGACACCGTTGTGGTCGGGGCGATCGTGACCTACTTCCTGCTGCGCGGCTGAGGGTCGACCAACTCACGTCACGAGCAGCATCTCTGCGACCAGACCGGGCCCAAACGCCAGGCCAACCCACGGGAGCGGCCTGCCATCGTCGAGCATCCGGCGCAGGATGAACGGCAGCGTGGCACTGGACATGTTGCCGTGGTCATGCAGGACCGCCCGGCTCGCGTCCAGCGCGTCCGGCGGCAAGGCGAGCGCAGCGGCTACGGCGTCGAGCACCCGGGGCCCGCCGGGATGGATCGCCCAACCGCCCACCGACTCTCGGCGGAGGCCGTGCACGGCGAGCGATCGATCCACCCACGGGGCTACCGTGCGTTCGATCACGTCGGGGACGCCGGCGCCGAGCGTCATGCTGAATCCGTGGTCACCGACCGTCCAGGCCATTTCGGCCGCCGTGCCCGGGCTCAGCGCCGAATACGTTGCCGCGACGCGGGGCCCCGCGCCGTCGGCCACCACCATCGCGGCGCAGCCGTCGGCAAACAGCGTGTTCGCCACGACATGATCAAGGCGACCGGATCGATGAAAGTGGGCCGAGGAAATCTCCGTGCAGCACACGAGCGCCACCGCGCCGGGCCGCGACCGGACGGCGTCGCGCGCCACGGCCAGCGCGTTGATCGCGGCGTGGCACCCCATGAAGCCGACGTTCACCCGGCGGACGTCCGCCGGCAGTTCCAGCACCTGGATCAGGTGGGCATCCAGGCCCGGTGCCTCGAACCCGGTGCATGACGCCGTGATCACGTGGGTGATGGCTGCGGGGTCGATCCGCGCCTGCGCAATGGCGTCGCGGGCCGCCCGAATCGAGAGCTGCCGGGCCGCGGTCGACCACAGCGCCATGCGTGCGGCGGTTCCCGGGTTCGGGTCCAGGGCCGATCCGTAGAAGGCGTCTGGACCATCCAGCGGCGCGGAGCAGCCGCGCGAGGCGATGCCGCTTCGTTCGGCCAGGCGCCGGAGCACCTTGCGGTCGACCTCGATCGGGGTCAGGCGGTCAGCAGCGTCGATCCACGCCTCGCGGTCGAGGGAACGCGCCGGGGTCGAGGTGGCGATCGACAGCAATGCGGGGTCGGTCATCCGTGCTCCGCCGCGATGCGGCCGATGCGACGCGCGAAGGCGTCAAGGATCCATGGGGCGATGCGTGATGCGCGAATTGCACCTCCCACCAGCGCCGGATTCCGCAGGGCGATGGCGATGCCTCGGCAGCGCAGGCGGTCGCGGTGCGTGATGTCGCGCAGCAACCGCGGCCACGCGGCGGTCGAGGCGGCATGGCGCGCGACCTCGGCCGCCAGCGTTCCTGCCGCGGCTCCACTGCGCATCGCCCAGCCCATGCCTTCGCCCGTGAACGGCTCCACGTACCCCGCGGCGTCGCCGACCAACATGACGCCCTCGCCGCTCACGGTCGCGCGCCGGCGCGTGAGCGTGGGGGTGCCGCGCCACGGCGCATCCGCCACGGCCGCGCGGTCGACCACGGACTCGCCGAGCCAGGCGAGCGCGCAGCCCGCGGGGCCCCCGAATCGGCGGACGACCGCCGGATCCGCGGCTGCAGCCACATCGACGCGTCCATCGGGCAGCCGAACCGCCCCGATGTAGCCCCCATGCTGGACCCGCATCAGGATGCTGCCGACCGGGCACCGCAACGTGGCCGCAGGAAGCACGGCCCCGAACCCCATGCGGCTGCGCGGCGCGACCGTCCATCGCCACGCCGTTGATGCGTGGCCTCCGAGCGCCGTGCCGGCGAGGCCATCGGCCACAACCACCACCGATGCCTCCAGCACCGACCGCACGCCGTCCTCCCTTGGCCCGACGAGGACGCGCCCGGGACCGTCGATGGTGGCGGAGCAGCCCATCCGCACCTGCACACCGCGCGCTGCGGCGCACTGGAGCAGTGCCGGATCGAGCGCATCGCGGCCGATCGCCACCCCGCGGTCGCCCCGGATCCGTGCCTGGGCCCCCGAGCACTCGAGGATGACGTCATGCAAGGGCAGCGCATCGCGGATCGCGGCCTCCGCCCCGAGCCGGCGCAGGACGGCCACGCCGGCCGGCGAGAGGCAGCACCCGCACACCTTGGTCCGGGGAAACGTCGATCGTTCGACGATGGTGACGCGTGCACCCGCGGCGCGCGCGGCGATGGCCGCACAGGTCCCGGCCGGACCGGCGCCGATCACGGCGACATCGACGGCGTCTTCCGTCATGGGCGATCCCATCGCAGCACCCATCGAAACGGGAAGCGGGTCGCGACACGCACGCCGTCCATGCCGGCGGCGCGCGCCATGGAGAGGATCTCGTCGGGCGAGTGCGCCGCGCGGACGCTCGCCGGGGCGTCGAAGTGCACCACCGGCGAGCGCGACAGCACCCGGGCGCCGAGCCAGGCAAGCCCCAGCCCGGCGCGCGATCGATCGAGGTCGGCGATGGCCAGCGATCGATCCGCCGCAGCGGACATGGCGGAGAGCGCGTGCACGGCATCGTCGCGGTCCAGGTGGTGCATGAACAGCGAGCAGGTCACCACATCCGCGGTGCGGGGCAGGGGTTCCTTGAGCACGTTGCAGCGATGGGCGGATGCCGCCACGCCGGCATCCCCGGCACGCGCGAGGGCGGAGTCCAGTGCGGTGGCGCTCTCGTCGCAGAGCACCAGCTCGACCGGCAATCCACGCCGTGCCGCCATGGTCGCCAGCCGGACCGGGCCATCCGCGGATCCCGTCGCGACGTCCATCACCACCGCCCGGCGACCCAAATCGCGGGCGGTCCGCGCCGCGTGGAGGAACGCGGGCCAGAGCAGGCGATGGCTGGCGGACCAAGCGTTCAGTCGGGCGAGGCCGCGCAGCGCCAGCGCATGCGCGCCGGGCTCGATGGCCGGATCGTCCATCCGCTCCGGGACGCGCGAGCGTGGCAGCCGGGGCACCGTTGGCATCACCTACTTCCGCCGCCTGCGGGAGGGGTTCTTCGCGGGGTCCGTGGCGGCGATCTCGCGCACCTGCGCGCGGTACGCCTCGGGCACGTCGGCCCGCCCGGAGGTTGCGCGCTCGAAGGCCGCGAGCATCCGGTCCGCGGCCGCGCGGTCGGGCGCGGCGGCGAACGCGGCCTCGATGACCGCCAGGCAGAATGGGCTGCGCGCCACTCCCGCCTCCAGGAACGCCTCGCACGCCTGTGCACGCGCGTCGGCCGGGACGCCTGCATCCCATGCCCGCCGCATGACCAGCGTCTCCACGTACGGCAGCACGCCCGCATTCACGCCCCAAGCCACGCTCTGGTGGAAGACCATCGGCCGTCGCCCGCCGCGATCGTCGTAGTTCCATCCGGCATGCACGGTGGTCACTTCGTCGCCGCCCGTGGCGTACTGCTCGCCCTCGCATCCGTACGTGCCGGTCTTCGCGTCATGCGTCATTTTCACGAGCGCGCAGTGGCCGGGCTGCCCGGCGGTGGAGGCCGGCACACCGAGTGCTCGCCAGGTGCGCGCGCCGATGTTGCCCATCGTTCCGCAGACGCCGCCATCCTTCCACATCATCTGGATGCTGCCGTACTGGAACGGGAACGGCGCGAGGCGACGGGCGCTCTGCATGTCGAACTGCTGCGCGATGCCGCCGATGTACTCGCCGTAGGTCCTGGCCTCGCCCGTCTCCACGAACTTCCTCCACAGCTCCTCGCGCTCACGCAGGGGTTGGTCATCGGCGGCGAGCATCATGAGGACCGGCCACGGCGCGTCCAGCGGAAAGCGCGGCCACGAGCGCGCCGCACGTTCTTCCGGGGTAAACGGCCACCGGTCGTTTCGGATGAACCATGCCATCGACTCCGCGGCGGTCGGCGCGGCATCGCGTGCCGCGGGAAGCCGGCCGGTGCGCTCGTAGGCGGTCCGGAACAGTCCATGCGCCGCGGCGATGCGTGCGCGGAGGGCATCATCCTCCACCGCCTCCGTCGAGCGCCACGAGACTGCCCCATCGCCGCAGTCGATCGACACCTCGGCATGGCCGTTGGCGGCCATCCATGCATTGAACTTGCGCTGCAGGGCGGCGGAAGCGATGACGTCCGATGCCTGAAGCGGGCGATTGACGGTGCGCTCCCCCTTCACGGCCTCGCCGCGCTTCTTTGCGACGCCGCGATCGTCGTACTCCAGCGGGGCGGGCTCCTCGAACGGTTCCACGACGGTGATCGGAGGATGGTTTTCGAGAAACCGGACGATCGCGCAGTCGCGATCCGTGGCGCGCGCCGGATCGTGCACGTCGATGCGTGCCCGGGGGTCGCCGGGGATCTGCAGCTGCAGCGGTGGACGCGGCCGCACGTCGGGCAGGCGATCCGGCGCGAGGGCACCGTCTGCATCGTTCCACGTGGTGCCTGCCGCGCCGCGACCGACGTACGAATCCTGTATCGCGATCGCGATGGCCAGCTGGCTGTGCGTGCGGCGGACGGTGTCTTCCCCGAGGTCGATCTCCAGCGATCGTAGGCCGAGGATCACGGGCAGCGGATCCGCCCGGCAGCCGTACACGGTCGCGCGCCGCACGGGGTCGCCGTCGATCCACGCCAGGAAATCCGCGGGCAGCTCAATGCCTCGCTCGCGGCATGCCGCCAACGCGCCCTCGCGGGCGGACACCAGCTGACGTTCGATCCGGTCGCCCCAGTCGTCGGCGTGCGCCACCATCGCCACGGCGTGCACCGCCACCCACGCCATCACGCACGTCCGCAGGAATCCCATGGCGTCGATCGTATCGGCTGCCCACTACGATTCCGCGATGCCCGCACCCCACGCCATTGTTCCCGCCGATTTCGACCCCGACGCCGCCGCCACGGGTGACGGCCTGTTCGGCCTGGAGACGCGCCCGGAGGACGCGCGGCTCGTCGTGATCCCGGTGCCATTCGATGCGACCACCAGCTACCGCGCAGGCACCGCGCGCGGCCCGCAGCACGTGCTGGAGGCCAGCCGCCAGGTCGACCTCGAGGACATCCAGTACGGACCGATCTGGAAGGCCGGAATCGCGATGCTCCCCGTCCCCAAGGCGATCGCGGCGCTCTCCGCGCGCGCGCGCACGGCCGCGGAGCCCGTGATCCGCGCAGGCGGGGCGGTCCCCGGCAATCGCGGGCACGCGAAGGCCGTGGCGGCCGTGGACGCCGCCGGCGAGCGGGTGCACGGCTACGTGGCGAGCGAAGCCGAGCGCATCCTCGATCGGGGCGCAATCCCGGCCGTGCTCGGCGGCGACCACTCGAGCCCGTTCGGGCTGATCGCCGAGCTCTCGCTGCGCCATCCCGGCATGGGCATCCTGCAGATCGACGCCCATGCCGACCTCCGCGAGTCGTTCGAGGGATTCGCGTGGAGCCACGCGAGCATCTTCCACAACGTGATGACCCGGCTGCCCGGCGTGAAGCGTCTGGTGCAGGTCGGCATCCGGGACGTCGGCGCGCGCGAGATCGCCTTCGCGGCGCGATCCAAGGGCAGGGTGCGCACCTTCCATGACCAGCACCTGCGCGACCGACAGTTCGGGGGTGCCACGTGGACCAAGATCTGCAAGGACGTGATTTCGTCGCTCCCGCGCGACGTGTACGTGTCGTTTGACATCGACGGACTCACCCCTGACCTCTGCCCGCACACGGGCACGCCCGTGCCCGGAGGACTGACCTTCCCCGAGGTGTGCCACCTGCTCGCGCTGCTCGCCGGCAGCGGCAGGCGGGTGGTGGGCTTCGACCTGTGCGAGGTGGCCCCCGGCCCGCGCGGCGATGAATGGGACGGGTGCGTCGGGGCACGGGTGCTGTACAAGCTCGCCGGCTGCGCGCTCCGGAGTCGGAAGGCGATCTGACCACCGCTCCTGGACGCGAAACGGCCCGCGGAGCAGGCTCCGCGGGCCGGTAAGGTCTCGCCGACGTGCCGTTCAGCGCACGTCGAACCGGTCGAGTTCCATGACCTTGCGCCACGCGGCCGCGAAGTCATGCACGAACTTCTCCTTCGCGTCGTCGCACGCCCACACCTCGGCGAGCGCGCGCAGCTCGGAGTTCGAGCCGAACACGAGGTCGGCTCGGCTCGCGGTCCACTTGGCGGTACCGGACGCGCGGCAGCGGCCCTCGAAGCCTTCCTCGCGCGGGCACACCGGCTTCCACTCCGTGCCCATGTCGAGCAGGTTGACGAAGAAGTCCGTGGTCAGCGCGCCGGGACGCGACGTCAGGACGCCCGTCGCCGAGCCGTCCCACGTGGCGCCCATCGCGCGCATGCCGCCCACCAGCACGGTCATCTCCGGTGCCGTCAGCCCCAGGAGCGTGGCCTTGTCGACCAACAACTGCTCGCCGCGACGGACGTGGCCCTTGCCCAGGTAGTTGCGGAAGCCATCGGCCGTCGGCTCGAGCACCGCGAACGACGCGGCGTCGGTCTGCTCGGCCGTCGCGTCGGTGCGGCCCGGCGTGAACGGCACGGTGATCGCCACACCGGCGAGCTTCGCCGCGTGCTCCACCGCTGCACCACCGGCGATCACGATCAGGTCCGCGAGCGAGACCTGCTTCTTGCCGCCGGCCTGCGCCGCGTTGAACTCGCGCTGCACGCCCTCGAGCGCCGCCAGCACCTTCGCCAGTTCGGCGGGGTTGTTCGCCGTCCAGTCCTTCTGCGGGGCCAGGCGCACGCGCGCACCGTTGGCGCCACCACGCTTGTCGGTCGCGCGGAAGGTGGACGCCGAGGCCCACGCGGCACGAACGAAGGCCGCGTGCGGCAGGCCGGTGGCCAGCACCTTCGCCTTGAGCGCCGCCACGTCCTGCTCGTTCACCAGGTCGTGCGTCACCGCCGGAACCGGGTCCTGCCAGATCAGCTGTTCCTTCGGAACCCACGGACCCAAGTACCGCGAGACGGGACCCATGTCGCGGTGCGTCAGCTTAAACCACGCGCGCGCGAACGCATCGGCGAATGCGGCCGGGTCATTGAGGAATCGCCGCGAGATCTTCTCGTAGGCCGGGTCCATCCGCAGGGACAGGTCCGTCGTGAGCATCACCGGCGCGTGGCGCTTGGCCGGGTCATGGGCGTCCGGCACCTCGGACTTGGCGGCTTCCTCGGTCGGCGTCCACTGCCATGCACCGGCCGGGCTCTTGACGACCTTCCACTCGTAGCGGAAGAGGGTCTCGAAGTAGCCGTTGTCCCACTTCGTGGGGTTCGGCGTCCACGCGCCCTCGAGGCCGCTGGTGATGGTGTCGCCGCCCTTGCCCGTGCCGAATGAGTTTCTCCACCCGAAGCCCATCTCCTGCAGCGGGGCGGCCTCGGGATCGGGTCCCAGGTGCGACGCGGGCGCCGCGCCATGGTTCTTACCGAAGGTGTGGCCGCCAGCGATCAGCGCCACGGTCTCCTCGTCGTTCATCGCCATGCGGCCGAAGGTCTCACGGATGTCGCGCGCGGCGGCGATGGGGTCCGGGTTGCCGTTCGGGCCCTCGGGATTCACGTAGATGAGGCCCATCTGCACGGCCGCCAGCGGGTTCTCGAGGTCGCGGTCCCCCGCGTAGCGTTCGTCCCCGAGCCAGGTGCGCTCCGCACCCCAATAGGTGTGGTCGGGTTCCCAGACGTCGGCGCGGCCACCGCCAAAGCCGAAGGTCTTCAGGCCCATCGACTCGATGGCCTCGTTGCCGGCCAGGATCAACAGGTCGGCCCACGACAGCTTCTTGCCGTACTTCTTCTTGATCGGCCAGAGCAGGCGCCGGGCCTTGTCAAGGTTGACGTTGTCTGGCCAGCTGTTGAGCGGGGCGAACCGCTGCATGCCCGTGCCGCCTCCGCCTCGGCCGTCGCTGATGCGGTACGTGCCCGCGGCGTGCCAGGACATGCGGATGAAGAAGGGGCCGTAGTGACCGTAGTCGGCCGGCCACCATTCCTGCGAGTCGGTCATCAGGTCGCGCAGATCCT
>JBJOIF010000024.1:0-2508 GCA_046047335.1 Planctomycetota bacterium
GAGCGCGGCACGGTCGATGGGGTATGCGGTGCCAGCGAGGGCGCCGGAGCCCAGCGGCGACACCCGCACGCGCTTGAGGGCGTCGGCCATGCGTTCGGAGTCACGGCGGAGCATCTCCACGTACGCGAGGCACCAGTGCGCGAACAGGATCGGCTGCGCGTGCTGCAGGTGCGTGTAGCCCGGGAACGCCGTGAGCTTCTCGCGCTCGGCGAGGTCCACGAGCGCCGTGATCACGGCCTTCAGCTCGGCCTGCCGCAGCCTGAGCTGGCGCGCGGTCCACAGGCGCAGGTCGGTAGCCACCTGGTCATTTCGGCTGCGCCCCGTGTGCAGCTTCTTGCCGAGGTCGCCAACCCGCATCACCAGCTGGCGCTCAACCCACGAGTGCACGTCTTCGTCGTCGGCCGTGTCCAGGAGCGACGGATCGCTCGTGCAGGCCGCCAGGATCTCCTTGAGCGCGGACTCGATCTCGCGCTGCTCGGGTGCGGCCAGGACTCCGGCGCGGACCAACGCCTTGCTCCACGCCACGCTGCCCTCGATGTCCTCGCGGACGAGCAGGCGGTCGAAGGGCAGGCTGTCGTTGAACTGCCGGAACAGCGAGTCGGCCTGTCCCTCGAGCCGTCCGGCCCAGATGGCGGTGGACATCTCAGCGTCCCTCGGCGGCCGGGGTGCGGGTCTTGGACGCGCCGCCGCAGCAGCCGGTGGGCTTGCCGCAGCCGCAGCCACCGGCCGTCGGGCCGGGGACGGCCGCGTCACCGAGGCCGTGGTCGGCCGCGAGCCGGGCCGCCTCGAGGGCCGATGCCTTGGCGTCCGCGCTGAGGCCGAGCAGCGCGCGGATCCGCATGGGCAGGCTGAAGAGGCGGATGAAGCCCTCGCTGTGCCGGTGGTCGTAGACCTCGTCCTCGCCGAAGGTGGCGAATCCGTGGTGGAACAGGCTGTTGGGCGAGCGTCGGCGCACCGCCTCGGCGCGTCCCTTGTGGCAGCGCACCACGACGTCGCCGTCCATCACGCGGGCGATCGACTCGAAGCTCGCCCACATCGCCTCGCGCATCGGGCTGAACCACGTGCCGTTGTAGACGACCTTCGCGAAGTCCAGCGCCAGCCGCTCGCGGTAGTGCAGCGTCTCGCGGTCAAGCACCAGCTGCTCGAGTCCGCGGAGGGCCTCCATGAGCACGGTGCCGCCCGGCGTCTCGTAGACGCCGCGGCTCTTCATCCCCACCAGGCGGTTCTCGCAGATGTCGACCCGGCCGACGCCGTTGCGCGCGGCGATCGCGTTGAGCGCGGTGAGCGCCTCGACCGGACTCGTCGAGCGGCCATTGACGGCCACGGGGCGCCCGCGGCGGAACGAGATCTCCACGTCCTCGGGCTCGTTGGGGGCGTCCTTGGGGCTGGCGGTGATCATCCACACGTCCTCGGGCGGGGCGTTCCACGGATCCTCGAGCTCACCGCCCTCATGGCTGATGTGCCAGATGTTGGCGTCGCGGCTGTAGATCTTCTCGGCGCTCGCCGTGGTGGGGACGTTGCGTTCCTTCAGGTACGCGAGCATCGCCTCGCGGCTGCGCAGGTCCCAGATCCGCCAGGGGCTGATCACGGGCAGCTGCGGCGCCAGCGCGGCGTACGTGCTTTCGAACCGCACCTGGTCGTTGCCCTTGCCGGTGCACCCGTGGCACAGCGCGTCACACCCGGTGGCCAGCGCCACCTCCACCTGCGCACGCGCGATGATCGGTCGGGCGATCGACGTGCCCATGAGGTAGCGATTTTCGTACACGGCGCCAGCGATCGCCATCGGGAACGCGAACTCGGTCAGGAACTGCTCCTTCAGGTCCACCACGATGCACTCGGCGGCGCCGCTGCGGGTCGCTTTCTCCCCGATGCCCTCGAGTTCGCGATCCCCTTGCCCGACGTCGGCGACGCAGGCGACCACGGCGCATCCGTACGTCTCTCGCAGCCAGGGGATGATGCACGAGGTGTCGAGACCGCCGGAGTAGGCGACGCAGACCTTCTTGGGAGCGATGTTCATGGTGGTGGTCCTGGGGTTGGATCGTTCGGGGCGGTTGTTCGGGCTCAGGCGAGCAAGTGGCAGAGCAGGGCGTTCTGGGCGTGCAGGCGGTTCTCCGCCTGGTCGAAGACCGCGGATCGTGGCGAGTCGATCACCTCGTCGGTGACTTCCTCGCCCCGGTGGGCCGGGAGGCAGTGCATGAAGAGCGCCTCGGGCCCCGCCGCCGCCATCAGCGCGGTGTCCACACGATAGGGCAGGAGGGCCTCGCGCTTGGCGGCGCTGTCGGGCTCGCCCATGCTGATCCAGGCGTCCGCATAGACGGCGAACGCGCCGCGCACGGCGGCGGGATCGTGGGTTACCTCGATCCGGGCTCCCGTACGCATCGATCGGGCCACGCACTGGGCCAGAATCGCCGGGTCGGGCGCGTACGGCTCGGGGCATACCACGGTCATCCCGCATCCCAGGATGGACGCTGCCTCCATCAGGGAGTGGCAGACGTTGTTGCCGTCGCC
>JBJOIF010000025.1:0-2962 GCA_046047335.1 Planctomycetota bacterium
AGGGTGCTCGGGCCGGCGAAGGCAAGCGTTCCGCATACCCCCGAGGCGGCCGCCGCGGTGGCGGCGGCGGCGGAGCGGCGCACGATCACGGTTCGGCGCGATGCGGCCGCCTGCGCCGTGACCTGGAGTGGGGCACCCGAATGGCAGGACGTGCCCGGCACGCCGCTGCGACTTGCTTCCAATGCGTCGCGGCCCGTGCTCGAGGCCGACCGGCGGCTGTGGTGCTGCGACGATGCCGTCTGGTTCACTGCCGACGACCCCGATGGTCCGTGGTCGGTGGCCGACGCGCTGCCCGATGCCCTTGACTCGGTACCGGAATGGTCTGCGGCGTACCCGCTGTCGTTCGTGGAGGTCCGATCGTCGGACGACGCATCGGTGACCTTCGCGTACCGCCCCGGCTACTTCGGGACGCGCATCGCCGGCGGCACCGCGTGCTTCGGGCCCGCCATGCCCGTGGGAACCCCCGGTGGAGGCGCGTGGTGGACCGAACCCGCCGCGCTGGGCGTGCCGCTCTCGTTCGACCCATCGTCCGGAACCTTCGGCCCGGCCTGGACCGGTCTCGATCCCGCATGGCGTCCGGCGGTGCGGGGCTCGGTCCGCCGCTCCGGCTGGGGCGGTTGGGGCGTCAGCCCGTCGTTCACGGCCGCCTGGGCCACGTGCATCGCTGGGCGCGAGGCCTCGTCCTGGCCCGAACTGTGGCCACGGTGGACGCCGGGATCCACGCGGTGGGCCGATGCCCGGACCGCGGCGGCGCGCCGGCGCGACGCCGCCGATCGTGCCGAGGTGGCTTCCCGCGAGCCCGCCGCGGACGTGGAGCCGTCGCCCCCCCGGATCACGGACGACGAGCTGGCGTGGCGACGGCGTGTGGCCGAGGCCGGTCGCCGGGCGCGCGCCGTTGTCGGCGATGCTGGCGCCCCACGCCTCGTGCCGGTGGCGGATCCGGGCCGCGTCGACCCACCAGCAGCCACCACCCGCCCCGCGCGCGGCACGTCCCAGTGGTGGTACCGCTACATCAACGACTACACGCACGGCTTCCTCAGCCGCGCCAACGGCTACCGCGATCCGCGCGCCGGAGCCGTGGATGCCCGCGACGACGCCGACGCCGTAGACGGCAACCGGTAGCCGAGCAACCGCAGGCTGTTGAGGACCACGGCCACCGTGGATCCCTCGTGCATCACCACGGCCAGCCACACCGGGATCGCCCCCAGCACGGCAAGCGGGATCAGCAGGAACACCATCCCCATGGAGATGGACACGTTCTGTCGAACGATGGAGCGCGATGCACGGCTGATGCCCACCGCGAACGGGAGTTTCATGAGGTCGTCGGCCATCAGCGCGACGTCCGCAGCCTCGAGCGCGACGTCGGTGCCCGACTGGCCCATCGCGATGCCCACGGTGGCCGCCGCGAGCGCGGGTGCGTCGTTCACGCCGTCCCCGACCATCGCCACCGAACCGTGCGCGGCAAGCAGGGCACGGACTTCCTCGATCTTCCGCTCTGGCATCATCGAGGCCTTCGCCTCGTCCACCCCCACCTGCTGCGCCACGGCCTTGGCCACGGCGGCGTTGTCACCAGTGAGCATCACGACCGGCCGGATCCCCATGGAGTGCAGCGCCTCCACCGCGCGGCGAGCCTCGGGGCGCGGTCCGTCGATCATGCCGACCGCGCCGACGAACGCGCCGGCGGCGCGAACCAGCATCACCGTGCAGGCCTGGCGCTCGAGCGTCTCCACCGCCTCCTTGGCGCGGGCATCGGCGGAGGGCAGGCCGTCATGCTCGAACATGCGCATCGCCCCAAGCTCGACCAGCTGTCCACCCACCCGCCCCACGAGTCCTTTGCCGCGGATCGCCTGCACATCCTCGGCTGGCACGGGCTCGAGCCCGCGGCGCCGTGCCTCCACGACGATGGCCCGCGCGAGCGGGTGCGTCGAGTGGTCCTCGAGCGACGCCGCGAGCGACAGCACTCGACCCTCGTCCGCCTCGCCGAAGGCGATCACGTGGGCCACCGCGGGTCGGCCGACCGTAAGCGTGCCGGTCTTGTCCATCGCGAACGCCCGCACGCCGCCGAGCGACTCCAGGTGCGCGCCGCCCTTGATCAGTACGCCGCCGCGGGCCGCCCGCGCCACGCCCGCCAGGACGGCCGCAGGGGTACTGATGGCGAGCGCGCACGGCGACGCTCCCACGAGGAGCGTCATCGCCCGAAGGAAGGCCTCGGTCCACGGCAGCCAGCCCACCAGCGGCGGGATCACCCACATGGCCGCGGTCGCCAGCACCACCACCGGCACGTAGATGCGCGTAAAGCGCTCGGCGTACCGCTGGGTGGTCGATTTCTGGCCCTGGGCCTCCTCGACCAGGCGGATCATGCGCGCGACCGTGGAGTCGGAAGCCAGGCGCACCACCGAGATCTCCATGAGCCCGTCGCCGTTGAGCGTCCCGGCAAACACATCGTCGCCAGTGGACTTTTCCACGGGAACGCTCTCGCCGGTGATGGGGCTCTGGTCGACCGCGGAACTGCCGGAGCGCACCGCGCCGTCTACCGGGATCCGCTCGCCCGGCCGCACGCGCACCGCGTCGCCCACGCGGACCTCGCCGACGGGGACCTCGGCAAAGTCGCTCCCGCGGCGCACCCATGCCGAGGTCGGCGTGAGGCCGCCGAGCGCGCGGATCGCTTTGCGCGCCTGGCCCATCGCGTAGTGCTCGAGCCCGTGCCCGAGCGAGAAGAGGACCAGGAGCATGGCGCCCTCGGCGTACTCGCCGATCACGGCCGCGCCGATCGCCGCGACCGCCATCAGGAAGTCCACGTCGAGCCGCGCCCGCAGCATTGAGCGGGCACCTTCGATCAGTGCCTCGCGTCCGGCGATCGCGTAGCACGCCACGTAGATCGATCCCCACGCGAGGGTGGGGCCATCGCTTCGCTCAATGAGCCACGCCGCAAGCAGCAGCATTGCCGCGACCGCCGGCTCGA
>JBJOIF010000026.1:0-4332 GCA_046047335.1 Planctomycetota bacterium
GCCGGCCCTCCTCGGTGACCTGCTCGATCAGCTGCTCGGCCTCCTTGGTCATCGACTCGAACTCGGCGGCGCCGAGCACGTTGCGAGCCAGGTCGAGGCGGGTGCGGGCCGTCACGGCCGCCAGCTTGGCCTGGTCGTAGTCCTGCTTCTCCAAGAGCGACTGGGCGCGCTTGATGTCGGCGGTGAACTGCGCGGTCGCCTGCTGGCGGCGCACCTCGCGGTCGGTGGCCACGTTGCCGAGGACGGATCCGCCCTCGAGCATCGCCTGGGCGCGGGCGCGCTCGCGGACCGCCTCCTCGTCGCCGGGCAGGAACTGCAGGAGCGTCGACCAGCCGTTGGCGGCCTGCGCCCACTCGCCCTTCTTCATCGCGGACTGCGCGGCGGCGCGGATCTGCTCGGCATCGACGCGGACCTCGGCGCCGCCGGACGCCGCACCCGAGGATGGACGCGCGGGCGCGCGCGGCGCCGGGGCGGGCTCGGGCTCAGGCTCGGGATCCATCGACGGGTCGTCCATCGGCTCGTCCGCGGCCGGCTCGGCCGGCTCATCGACGGGCTCAGCCGCAGGGGCCGGATCGGCGGGCTTGGCGGCAGGAGTCTTCGGGGCGGCCGGGCGCGCGGGCGGACGCTTCGGCTGGGGCTCGGGTTCGGGCTCCGGCTCAGGATCCATGGCCGGATCGTCGATCGGCTCGTCCATGGACGGGTCGGCCGGTTCATCGGGGTCCTGCACGGCGGCGACCGCCGCAGCCGGCGCGGCAAACGCGACGCCGGGAGCAAGGATGCCGAACACGGTGGCCGTGGCCAGCGTCCGGATCAGCAGCGTGCGCCCCGCGGACGGAGCCGCGAACGCGGCAGCGAGGGGGGCGGGCGAATGGATCGACTCTTCGCGTGGATCGCGCAGCATGCCTGGTCTGCTCCTGTCGACGGGTTCACGCCGCGAACTGCGGCGGTCCTGTCCGTGGGACTCGTTCGGGCCCGGTGGCCCGAAGGATCGCCCCCACCGCGGATTTTTGGCCGAAGGGCCTCGGTCCGGGCAAGGGCCGCGGAAGGCTACCCGGCCCGTGAGGAACGCGCAAAGCCCGCCCACCGGCCTGTCGACGGGGGTGGATAGACTGCTGCGCCGATGACCGCCACCACCTCGGACCGGCCCTCCTGCCGCCTCGCCTTGGAAGACGGAACCGTGTTCCGGGGGCGCGCGTTCGGTCTTTGTACGGACGGCGTAACGGCGGGTGGCGAAGTCGTGTTCAACACGGCGATGTGCGGCTACCAGGAGGCGCTGACCGACGCCAGCTACACCGGGCAGATCCTGTGCATGACCGCCACGGAGGTGGGCAACTACGGGGTCACCGCCGAGGACACGGAGAGCGCGGGAGTGGCGGTGAAAGGGTTCGTCGTCCGCGAGGCCATCGAGGAACCGAGCAACCACCGTGCCTCGTCGGGACTGTCGGCGTGGCTCGCCCGATCCAACGTCGTCGGGATCGACGGCATCGACACGCGCGCGCTGGTGCGCATCCTCCGCACGAAGGGTGCGCTCCGCGGCGTGCTCTTCGTGGGTGAGGGCAAGCCCGACGCCGCGCTCGTGGACATGGCCCGCGCGCTGCCGCAGATGGGTGGGCAGAACCTCGCGGCGTGCGCCAGCCCCGCATCGGGATCACGCTGGTCCGGTGGCCTCGGCGAGTGGATCCTCCGTGGCCAGCCGCGCGCCGGGCGCACCTTCCGCGTGGTGGCGCTCGACTGCGGCGCCAAGCACAACATCTTCAGGAACCTCGCCGAGCGCGGCTGCGACATCGAGGTCGTGCCGCATGACCTGAGCGCCGCCGAGATCCGCGCGCGACGTCCCGACGGACTGTTCATCTCCAATGGCCCCGGCGACCCCGCCGCGGTCGAGCGGACCATCGCCACGCTGCGCGAGGTGGCGGGAGAGGTGCCCACGTTCGGCATCTGCCTCGGCCACCAGTTGCTCGCCCTGGCGCTGGGCGCGCGCACCTGGAAGCTCAAGTTCGGGCACCGCGGCGCGAACCAGCCCGTGCGCAACCTGCTCACCGGCCGCGTCGAGATCACCAGCCAGAACCACGGGTTCTGCGTCGACGAGGAGTCGCTGCGCGCCGTCGGTGGCGAACCCACCCACGTGCACCTCAACGACGGGACGCTGGCCGGCTTCCGTCACACCACGAAGCCGATCTTCAGCGTGCAGTACCACCCCGAGGCATCGCCCGGGCCGCACGACTCCGCCTACCTCTTCGACTGCTTCGTGGCCATGATGGCCTCGCGGCGCCCGATCACCGCCGCCGACATGGAGGCGGCGCAGCGCGCGCTCGCGGCGGTCTGAGCCGCCGCGCCGCGGATCCGCCATGAGCCTGTTCCCGCCAGGGGACCGAACCATCGCGCGACTCGCGCAGGTGGCGGTGGAGCGATCGCTCGACCGATGGCCCGACGGCTTGACCTACGCGGTGCCGCCGGCGCTCGCCGACCTGGTGCCCGGTGAGCGCGTACGTGTGCCCCTCGGCCGCGGCGACGCCCGGGTGGAGGGAACGGTCGTGCGCGTGATCGATGCGGCGGCGGACGCCGGGATCGACCGCTCCCGGCTGAAGTTCGTGGAGTCCCGCGCGGGATCGGCACCGGCGCTCCCGGCGCAGCTCATGGAGCTGGCGCAGTGGATGTCGGCGTACTACCTGTGCCCCGTGGGAATGACGCTCGCCGCCATGTTGCCCGCCGCCGTCAAGCGAGGCACGGGTACGGTCACGCGGACCTTCGTCGATCTCGCGGAGGGCTGGGAGGCTGCGTTGGCGGCCGCACGACGGCCGTCGGCGCAGCAACGCGCGGTGGTGGAGGCGCTGCGCGCTATCCCCGTGCACGATCGGCCCCTCGAGGTGCGCGACCTGCGCGCCCGTGCCGGACTGGGCACCGACGAACCCATCCGCCGCCTCGCGGCAGCGGGCGTGCTGCGCACCGAACGCCGATCGACCGTGGAAGCCGCGTGGCGAGCCGAACGCGCCGCGGTGGATCCGGTGCACGAACCCACGGCGGCACAGCGCGCGGTCGAGGAGGCGGTGGGCCGGACGATCGGCGCCGGGTTCTCGCAGCACCTCCTGCATGGCGTGACCGGCTCGGGCAAGACCGAGGTCTACATGCGGCTCATCAAGCGCACCCTCGACGCCGGCCGAGCGGCGCTCGTGCTGGTGCCCGAGATCGCACTCACGCCGCAGACCGGCGGCCGGCTGCTCGCGCGGTTCCCGCAGGAGCGGGTGGCGATCCTCCACAGCGGCCTGACGGCGTCCCAGCGCAACCAGCAGTGGGGCCTGGTGGCAAGCGGGCAGGTCCGGCTGGTGATGGGTGCGCGCAGCGCGGTGTTCGCGCCGATCCCGGACGGCATGCTCGGGCTCGTGGTGGTCGACGAGGAGCACGACGGCAGCTACAAGCAGGACCAGATGCCCAGGTACCACGGCCGCGATGTGGCCATCCGCCGCGCGCAACTGGCCGCGTGCCCGGTGCTCCTGGCCAGCGCCACGCCGAGCCTCGAGAGCTGGTTCAACGCGACCGAGCGCGCCACCAGTGCGCTGCACGTGCTGTCCGAGCGCGCGCCCGGCCTGCGCCTGCCGCGCGTCGAGGTCGTGGACTTCGCCGAGGAACGGCGCCGGTTCCCGGATCGCCGGGTGCACCTCCTTGGGCCGACGCTGGCCGGTGCCGTGCAGTCGACGCTTGACGAGGGCGGGCAGGTGCTCATCCTCCTCAACCGGCGTGGCTACGCCAACTACATCGCCTGCGCCGACGCGCGCTGCGGATGGATGATGCGGTGCGAACGGTGCGACGCGGGCATGATCTGCCACCGGCTGCCTGCGGCGGATGGTGGACCACATTCGCAGTACGTGCGATGCCACCATTGCCAGGGCGAGCAGCGGCTGCCGCGCGAGTGCCCGCAGTGCGGTCGCGGCATCACCGTGTTCGGGCTCGGGGTGCAGCGCGTCGAGGAGGAGCTCGCACGGCTGCATCCATCGCTGGTGGCGGGCGACACCATGCTCCGCATCGATGCCGACAGCATGCAGGACGCAGCCGACTTCCACGACGCGCTCGGTCGATTCGCATCCGGCGAGGTGCGCCTGCTGGTCGGGACGCAGATGATCGCCAAGGGGCTTGACTTCCCGGGCGTGCGGCTGGTGGGCGTGGTGAACGCCGACACCGCGCTCAACCTGCCCGACTTCCGCGCCGCCGAACGCACGTTCCAATTGGTCAGCCAGGTGTGCGGCCGCTGCGGCCGCGGTGCCGAGGCCGGGCGCGCGATCGTGCAGACGTTCCAGCCCAACGCCCCGGCCATTCGGTTGGCCGCCGCGCACGACT
>JBJOIF010000027.1:0-9142 GCA_046047335.1 Planctomycetota bacterium
CAGCCACTCCGGCCCGCCGGCGACGATCCGCGATCCGGACATCACGCCCGCCACGCCACCGCAAGGCGACCGCTCGCCGTTGACCGCATCCACCACCACCACCATGGGAACGTCCGCCTCGGCAAGCAGGGCCCGGGCGGCGGGGTGCCCGGCCGCGCATGCCACCGCCGTGGCGGCCCGCAGCAGATCCGCCTCGCTCATCCAACCGATGGGCCGAACCTGGATCGTCACGCCCGCAGTCTAGGAACGCTCGCCACGGCGTACCCTCCGGCCATGGAACACCCGCCCACCATGCCCGATCCAAACGCCCGGTCCTCGGAGTGGCCGCCGAGCACGGTGACCATTCCGCAATTGGTGTCGGGGATCATGCAGGTGCTCGCCGGGATCACCTACATCAGCACCTGCGTGGGCGCCATCCTCGGCGTGCCGCTTGTTCTGCTGGGAGCGTGGGAACTGGTCACCTACAGCAAGGCGCGATCGATGCCGCCGGTCATGTATGCCGAGCGCACCAAGGTGCTCGCGATCATCGACATCTGCACGATCCTCGTGGGGAACGTGCCATCGGCCGTGTGCGGCATCGTCACGCTCACCCAGCTGCCCGAGGCCCGGCGACAGGCAGGGATTCCGGGCTGACCACGTCGGATGGCGGCTTGGGGGCCCAGCGGGCGCCCACCGAGAGGCCGAGCGATTCCTGGCCACGCGTCTCGAGCAGCACGCGTCGAGATGCATCGCCGTCGGCCGCGCGGAAGCGCGCGATCACGTTCACCTCCAGCGACTTGCCCGTACCCAGCTTTGCAGGAAGCGGAGGCTCGGTGGAGACCTCGGTGCCGATGTCGGTCCGGATGCTCTCGACGAGCACGGTGCCAAGCCCGGGGTTCCGGAGCAGGAACGTCGCGGGCACCTCGGCCTGACCGGCCACCGCGGCATCGGGCGAAAGCCACGCCTCGTGCACGCGATCCCCGCGGAGTTCCCTCAACTGGCCGGTGCACCCACCGGCCAGCGCCGAAGCCGCCGCCACCGCCGCGAACGTCCACCGCGCGGCCGCGCTCACAGGTTGTCCACCATCCATCCGTGGCGATACGGCTTGCGGCACCAGCGCGTGGCGGCCTCGCTGTTGGTGAAGGCCACCTTCGCCGCGTCGTACTCGAGGCGCTTGCCCGGCTCGCGGCAACTGAACGCTCCCAGCGACAGGCTCTCGCACATCAGGCCGCCGCGCGCAAACGGCGCATTCACCTGCATGGGCTTGCCCGCCACTACCGCATCGACCCAGTCGTGCCAGTGGTTGGTGGTCTTCTCGTCCTCCACCTTCACGGGCACCTTCTTGCCGTCCACGAACACCGACGGCGTCTCGCCCTCGATCGGGAAGTACATGATGCCGCGCTCGCCGATCAGGATGACCCCGCCGTCCGAGGGCGGCGACTTCGGCTTGCCCTCCTTGTCGACGCCCGCGAAGTCCGAGGGCAAACCGAGCGCTCGGAACTCGGGCATCCGACCGCCGTCGTACCACGTGAACGTGAGCCCGGCGTCGGCAGTCTTCGCGGTGGGCGGATACTCCATCACCACGGTCTCGGCCGTCGGGAACTGATCATCGGTGGCGTCGGAGCACTCCGACCGCACGCTGAGGGGATACGTGAGTTCAAGCGCGTAGAACGGCCAGTCCACGATGTGGCACGCCATGTCGCCGAACGCGCCGCAGCCCCAGTCGTACGTCCCGCGCCAGTTGAATGGCGTGTACCCATCGCGGTAGGGACGCTCGGGCGCCGTACCCAGGAACAGGTCCCACGACAGCCATTCCGGAACCGGGTTGGTGCCTTCGGGGCGTGGCTTGCCCTGCGGCCACCAGCCTGCGGGGCGGTCGGTCCAGGCGTGCATGGCGCGCACCTTGCCGACCACGCCGTCGCGCAGCATGGCGTACCCCTGGCGGCGGTGCTTCTTTGCCATGCGCTGGGTGCCCATCTGCGTCACCAGTTCCGGTCGCGCGGCAGCAACCTTCGCCAGCTGGCGGTTCTCCCACGGCGAGTGCGCCAGCGGCTTCTGGCAGTAGACGTGCTTGCCGCGGTTGAGCGCCTCCATCGAGATCGACGCGTGCATGTGATCGGCCACGCTGCACACGACGGCATCGAACGAGTCGCCCATCTCGGCAAACATCTCGCGCCAGTCGGCGAAGGCGCGGGCGTTCGGGAACCGCGGCGCGATCGCCGAGCCATCCTCCTTCTTCCCGCCCAGCCGAAGCACGTCCATCGGACGGCGGTCGACGTCGCAGAGCGCCACGATCTCGACGGCGGAGTGGCCAGCGACCTCGAGCAGGTCGTTGGTGCCCATTCCGCCGCAACCCACCTTGGCCACCCGGAGCTTCTCCGAGGCCCACGGGCTGCGCCCCGAGAGGGCCGACACCGAGCGGAAGGCGAAGGGCGTCGCCAAGGACGCCAACACGAACGAGCGGCGGGTGATGCGCATGGACGCATTGAACCCGAAATCACCCAGATCGTGAGGGGCTCCTTGCGGTCAGCTGCCCCAGGCCGACAGCAGGACGCCCAAGTCTGCGCCGTCGACGGTGCCGTCGCCGTTCAGATCCGCGGGCCCGCCTGCCGCGCCCCACTGGCCGAGCAGCGTGCCGAGGTCGATGCCGTCCACCACGCCGTCGCCGTTGAAGTCGGCGGGGCGGGAAGGACCGCACTGGCACAGGGTCACCTTGACGTCGTCGATCGCGGCTTCCACGACCGAACCCGCACCCAGGTCCCGAGCCTCGAAGCGCAGCATCATGGTCGCCGTCGGCTCCAGGACGTCGCGCACGCGGAACGAGCGCTGCACCCATCGGCCGGCGTTCTCCGTGACGTCCTCGAGCAACGTCCACGTGGCGCCGTCATCGTTGGAGATCGAGATCGGCATCGAATCCTCGTTGCCGTTGTTGCCGAGGTTGTTCGAGTACCAGCGCCAGTACGAGACCACCGGATCGCCAGTCGACGCATCAAACTTCGGCGACAGCAGCGTGGTCACGCCGCCGTCCACGTCGGCCGAGCCGATCGCGCCACCGGCGGCGCCGTTGCCGGTCACAAAGCAGCGCGTCCCGTCGGCCGTGTGATCGTCCTCGGGCTGCGCGGCGGTGGCCACCGGATCCGCATTGATCCACTGGCCGGTCACCGCCGAATCCGTCGGGACGCCCAGCGTCCACGTTCCGGCCACCTCGCATGCGTCATCGATGAGCACCTGGATCGAGTCGCCCACCAGCACCGACTGCGCTCCGGCCGGGTCCAGGAAGGGGCCATCCGGCGTCTGCACCAGGAATCGGTACTGGACGGTCTCGGCGCACTCGAGGTCAGGCAGCGAGACGCGGAACATGTCGTTGCCGATCGGCTGCGCCGGCAGCACCTGCTCGACGCCCGACGCACGCACCAAGGACATCGCCACGTTGCCCGGGATCTGACCACTGGCAAAGGGCGTGGCCTTCACCTCGACCGTGCCGCCGGTCGGCGCAACCGACTCCGGGCGTCCGTTCGGGAAGGAGAACGCCGCGGCCGGGCCGTTGAGCTGCAGCACGAACAAGCCTCGCTCGAGGTCGCTGGCCAGCACCGTGCCGCTCGGCAGGTACGGATAGACGCTCCACAGGCCGTTGAACTGGGTGCCATCATCCTGCGGGAACGTGTCGAAGTACGCGACCTCGGTGGCCGCCGACACCCCGTTGGAGATGTCGAACACGCGCATGCCGCTGCGGTAGTTGGCCTCGAACACCAGGTTGCCGAGCGTGTACAGGTTGTGCCCGATGGCGGGGTTGCCGTTGTCGAAGATCGCCTCCAGGAACGGCGACTGCGGGTTGGCCACGTTGATCACGTAAGTGACCGTTGCACTGACCGTGGCGCCTTCGTCCAGTTCGTCGTTGACGATGAAGCGCGTGCGGTCGGGCGTCAGCCAGCCCTGGTGGCAGTACTTCGCGCCTGGGTAGCTGACGAAGGCCAACTGGGTGGGCGCGGACTTGTTGGTCACGTCCACCACGTAGATGCCGGTGTTCAGGTTGCCGCCGTTGGCGCCGCCACAGCAGAACGCGATCTGCTTGCCCGCGAACGGGCCGGAGGTGTACGTCACGATCTGCGCATCGTGCACGTACACGTTGCTCCACTGGCCGACCAACGCCGGAGCAGCCGGATTGGCATTGAGGTCGTAGATGCGCAGGCCGTTTGAACCGCCGCCGCACCGATACAGGAATCCGCTGGCCTCGTCGATCGCCACGTTGTGGGTGGCTGCGCCGCCGCCAGTCGTCACGGTGTTCGCCAGGCTAATGCGGGGAGCACCGGGGTTCTGGCCGTCGACGTTGGCCAAGGAGATCACCTGGATGCCGCCGCCGCCCTCGGACACCGTGTACGCGTATGACCCGAAGACCTTGACGTCGCGCCACAGGCTGTTGGGGCCAGCGATGTGGCCGACCATCTGCGCATTGGCCGGGTTGGTGACCTCCACCACGCCGGTGCCGTTGCTCAGGCCCATCAGGGCGTACTCGCGACCGCTCGGGCTGACGTAGCCCCAGCAGTCGTTGCCCGAAGACGGCGATCCCGCGAACGAGTTCAGCGGGAACCAGCTCTTGAGGGCCACGCCCTGCGCCGGGAAGGTGCCAGCCACCCCGCCCTCACCATCGGCCGCTCGCCAGACTGGTGCGTGCACCGGCGGGCGGAGATCGCGGGCCTTCGGGTCGTCGACGTGGGCCAGAGCGGCAAACGACGCGCCGAGGGCGAGGGTGGAGGCGAGGGTCTTGCGGATGTTCACGTGTGGGGCTCGATACGGGCGGGCGCCCGAATCGGTTCAGGCGCCCGCGGACAAACATAGCCCCGGATGGGGTATTCGGGAAGCAGCAACGGCCGAATCGGTCAGTTCTGCTGCTGCCCCCCGCGGCCACCGCGACCGCCGCCGCCGGCACCGCCACCACCACCGCCGCCGCCGCCGAACCCGCCGCCACGCTCGCGGAACGCCTCAATCATGGCCTGGCGCTCGTTGTCGTCGATGGTGCCGTCGTTGTTCTTGTCGAACTCCTTCATGCGTTCCCGGGCCTGCTCGGGCATGTCGGCCAAGGTGATCGGACCTCCGCCACCGAACATCCCGCCCATGCCACCACGGCCGCCGCCACCGCCGCCCCGCGGGAGCTGCTCGCGCTGCTCCGGGGTGAGAAGGCTCTCGAGCCGCTTCATGTAGTCGTCGTTCAGTTCGCCGCGCTTGTCCATCAGCTTGGCCGAAGGAGAATCGCTGTCGTTGCCGCGACCCCGGAACATCTGCGACATCGGAACATCACCGGTCATGAACCCGACCACGCGAACCATGTCCTCGACCTGGCGATCCGGTTCCTCGCGGCGCATCTCCAGCGCAATGCGATCGTTCAGCGGGGACACGTCGTTGACGTACTGCGCCTGGAGCCCGCGGATCGCCTCCTGCACCGACGCGTCGAGGCCCTCGAGGCCGAGGGCGGCGTCCATGGCCCGCTGCACCCGGCTCGGCGCGTAGACGCGCTCGAAGCCCGCGCTGAGCGCCGCAGCGCGCACGCGCCCGGCGTCCGCCTCGGGGAGCTGCGCGCAGATGGCATCGCGGTAGCGGTCGTTGACCTCGCGCACCGCCTGACGGAGGTCCATGGCACGCTTGGCGAACCGCCGCGCAGCCTCGGAGTCGCCGGTCTGCATGGATTCGAGGTACTTGATCTCGTTGGAGGCGAGGAAGTCGTTGCGCGCCTTGAGCGCGGCATCCAGCTGCAGCTCGTACTCGTCCATGATGCCCTGCAGCTGCGCAAACGTCTCCGCGGACAGCCCGGCCTCGTCAAGCACGAAGAACAGGTTCACGCCCTCGCCGCTGATGGTCGAGCGCGGCAGGGTCTTCTCGCGTGCGAGGAAACGCTGGAAAGACGGCCACTTCTTCTGCTGGGCCTCGGAAAGCGAGGCCTCCATGCCCGCCACGAACGCGTCGCGCAGCCGGCCCTTGGTGGCCTGCCACTTGTTGAAGTCGGCCACCATCTCGCCCATGCTGGCGCGCATCTGGTCGAAGGCGCCGTTGGTCTTCATCTCGGCACGGACTTCCTCGCCCATGCGGGACATCTGCTCGCGAAAGAACGCCTGCCGCTCCTCGGGCGTGAGCTCGGTGCCCTTCTCCGCGGCCATCTGCTCCATCTGCTCCCGGGCCTTCTGCATCGTGGAGCGCCACCGCTCCTGCATCTCCGGGTTCATCATCGGCGCCATCATCTGCTGGCCAATGGCCTGCATCTGCTCCATCATTTCCTCACGCGCCGGATCGAAGGCGTCCTCGTAGTCGCGCAGGAGCTGCTCGACGATCACCATCTGCGGATCCTCGAGCGTCAACTGCTGCTTGAAGAGCGGAAGGTCACGTCGCACGAAGTCGGGCTCGAAGGCCTCACGGAACTGGTTCTGGACGCCCATGCCCCGGCCCATGCCGCGGAACATGCCACCCATGCCGCCACGGCCGCCGCCTCCGCCACCACCCTGACCCTGCCCTTGGCCCTGGCCCCCGCGCGGAGCGTCCTGGGCAAGCACGGGCTCGACCACCCACGCGGCGGCGGCCACCGCCACTGCCGCGAGGAGCGTCGAGGTGCGAAGGGCTCGGACGGTGGACACGACGGACGCGGTGCGCTGCATGGATGCTCCTGGTTCTCGGACTCTCAAGACCGAAGGCCGCGGCGAAACCGCAGGCCATGGGGGTCAAACGGCGCAAACGGCTGAATATTCAGCCGATCGGCCGAAAATCGCGCGTTGGGCCGATCCGACCCCCTCACACGGATCATAGATACTGGTGAGGCGCGCACTTCCGTGCCGCCGCACTGGACACGAACACCCCATGCCCACCCGCACTTGCCGAGTTCTGGCCGCCACCTGCACTGCCGCCCTTGCCGCCGCCGCGGTGGCGCCGGCCCAGGCCCCGCTTGAGATCTTCGGCTGGGCACCCGGTACGGCGCTCGAGGTGCCGGAGGACTCGGGGGTTGCCCCCCAAGCCGGGTGCCGCTTCGGCGTGTCTATGGCGATGACCGACCGCGTGGCCGTCATCGGCGCCCCCGACACGCGGCTCACCGTGACGATCGAGGAAGAGGTCAGCACCTTCAACGGCGCAGGGGCCGCCTTCGTGTTCGTTCGCGACCCCGTGAGCGGCCAGTGGACCTTCGCGCAACGACTCGTCGGCCCGGTGCTCGCCCTGCTGCAGACCGGCGCCAGCGTGGCCATCGATCCCGCCACCAGCGACATCGTGGTGGGGGCATGGGCGTACTCGGTGCGCCAGGCATTCGCCGGCGCGGCGTTCGTCTACCGCAAGGGCGAGGGCGACACGTGGGGCGAGTCGGCGGAGGAACTTGGGTTCGGCGACGAGACGCGCGCGCCCTCGCAGGTCTTGGCGCCCGCCACGTTGGCCGCCATCGACCAGTTCGGCTTCAGCGTGGCGATGCACGATGGCTCGGTGGCCGTCGGTGCGCCGCTCTTCGGCACCTCGAACACCGGGGCGGTGTTCACCTTCGCACGCGGCGAGGATGGCGTCTACCGCCAGACCCAGCGCATCCAGGACGAGACCAGCGGATCCAACGACCAGTTCGGCACCAAGGTGGCCCTGCATCGCAACCTGCTGGTGGTGGGCGTGCAGAACGACGATGTGCAGGGCCGAGTGAACGCAGGCAGCATCAGCGTCTACAACCGCCCGGCGCCCGAGGAGTCGTGGGCGCTGTCGACGCGAATCAATGCCCCCTCGCCGGTGACCGGCGGCGCGTTCGGCGCAGCGGTCGCCTGCTTCGATGGCGAAGCCGACTGGGTGGGATCGGGCTCGCCGACCGCGGCGTCCGGCCCCGACGAGGGCGCGGTCTCGGGCAACGGATTCGTCACCGTGCACCGCAGCGTCGATGCCGGCGCGAACTGGACGCTCAGCGGCACGCTGCTGCCGCGACGCGCCAACCTCAACAACAACTTCGGCTACTCGGTGGCCATGTCGCAGACCGAGCCGCCGCAGGTGATGGCCGGTTCGCCTGGCTACGACACGGCCATCCCCAACGAGCTCAGCGAGGGCGAGGAGCTCTCGTTCCGCCAGATCGTCAATGCGGGCGCTGCGTTCGCCTTCACCTTCAACGGCGAGGCGTGGTCGATCCGCGGCGCCGGGCCGGTGACCGGTGACCTCTGGGCGCCGCAAGTGGTGATCGCCAACACCAGCCTCGGACGATCGGTGGCGGTGGCCCCCACCCTGCCCACGCTGGCGTTGGCCGGTGCGGAGACGCCGACCGGCAGCACCGGAAACGCCATTCCGTTCACGTTTGAGCGTTCCGAGGTCGGAGTCGGTCCCGGCGACGTGGCCGGCCCGGCGCCCGGTCCCCTCGACGAGAACGGTCAGCCCGTGGATCCGATCAATCCGCCTCCGGGCGGAGGTGGCGGCGGCACCGGTGGCGGCATCGGCGGCGGCGGTGCCCCGGGCACCGGCATCACCACCGGCCCCGGCGCCATCGAGACCCCGCTGACCCCGATCCGGTACGAGTGGGGACTGATCAAGGCCAGCGCGGTCTCGTTGCGCGGGCGCGACGTGTACCTGCTGCAGAGCGACGGCAAGCACAGCAACGTGCGTCCGGAGTTCCAATTCCTCTCGCGGCTTCCCCAGGGTGCCGTGTACGCCGGGATCGGCGACTTCAACGGCGACCAATCCGGTGACGTGCTCTTCACCGAGCCGTCCTCCACGGATCCGGACGTCCAGGTCCTCAAGTACTGGAAGCGCGACGGATTCCGCGTGGTGGAGACGCGCACGATCGATGCGCTCCCCGACGGCTTCGACGTGGCGGTGGTGGCTGACATCGGCAACGACCGCACCTTGGACATCGTGCTGCAGGACGCCGAGGATCCGACGCGCGTGACGGTCTGGTCGCTTCAGGGCAGCGCCATCTCCGCCAGCACCGACTACCAACTGCCCGAAGGCGACTGGCAGCTCTCCGATGGGGCGTTCCGGACCCGCACGGGGCGCGACCTGATCCTTCGCGACCGCGCCACCGGCGAAGTGCGTGTGCTGGCGGGCTCCGGCGACACGGTCACCTTCCCGGTGATCGGCCAGCGACCGATGAACATGCGGCTGGCGGGCTTCGGCGATGCCAACGGCGACGGTCAGCCCGACCTCTTCTGGCAGGGCAAGGGCACCGAGATCGACA
>JBJOIF010000028.1:0-8219 GCA_046047335.1 Planctomycetota bacterium
CACCCTGGACGACGAATCCGGGAACGATGCGGTGGAACACGGTGTTGTCGTAGAAGCCCTTCTTCACGTAGGACATGAAGTTGGCCACGGAGATCGGTGCCTTGACCGGATCAAGCTCGAGCAGGATGTCGCCCTTGCTGGTGGCGATCGCGACAAAGACGGGGCCGGCGGCGGCGGCAGGCGTGTCGGCGGGAGCGGCCTTCGGTGCGGCGGGCGCGGACGCGGGAGCGGGAGCAACCGTGGGAGCCGGGGCGGGTGCGGCAGCCGGAGCCGGAGCAGGAGCCGGTGCAGGTGCAGGCGCCGGAGCCTGTGGCGCGGCGAGCGCCGTGGCTCCAGTGACGAGGGCGAGCGAGGCGGCCATGGTTCGGGCGAAGCGGTTCATCGGTGTCGTTCCTCCGTGGGAGCGAAGATCATACGGCCGCCATCGGCCATAGGATTGCGGGAACCCCATGCCCGCGGCCCTCCGACCCATCGTGGACTTGTTCAGCAGCGTTCGCTTCGGGATCGTGCTGCTGGTCCTCCTCTTTGTCTACATGTCCGTGGGGAGCGCCGGCCTCCTGTATCCGATCCACCCGAACCTCTTCCATCCGGACGCCTGGGTGCACGCGCAGGTCCGGCAGTGGCGACCCTTCGAGATGACCGAGTTCGAATGGTTTCACTGGTGGCCCTTCGACCTCCTGCTGGCCCTGCTGGCCGCAAACCTCGTCGTGACCACCGTGCGTCGCATTCCGCTGCGCACGGTCAACCTTGGGGTCTGGATGATTCACTCCGGGATCATCCTCCTCATCGTGGGGAGCGTGATCTACTTCGGCACGAAGGTCGAGGGCGAGGTTCCGGTCGCGCGCCGCGCCGTCACGGTCGGCGTGCTCGAGGACCTTGGTGACGGGGAGCCGGCGCAGGTGACCGCCTCGGCATCAATGTTGGCGATGCCCGGGTCGCGCGTCACGGTCGGGGAGGGCGATTCGCGCTATGAACTCGAGGTGCAGTCGATCGACCCGGAGTGGGAGATCCTGACCGGCGAGGAGGCCGGCACGCGCGCCTACAGCGTGACGTTGACCGTCACTGCCCCCGGGAAGCGCTTCCTCCGGCAGCTGGTGGCGGGACGGCCGCAGTACACCGAGGACCTCTTGATCACCGATGACCCGGCGCAGCCGGTCAAGCGTGCGATCAAGGAGACCGGTCGGGCGTTGGTGGACGAGCGGCTCTTCGTGGCGCTCGACTACGGCCCGGCGGAGTGGTTCTACCTCAAGAACGAGCTCGCCAAGAGCTGGGCGCTGTATGTGCGGCGCCCCGGCGATCGCCGCTGGGTGGAGCGTCCGATCCACGGGCTCCCGCTCTACAACGATTGGGTCGGGGACGACGGCGAGCTCTTTGCCGTGCCCGGCGCCGCGGTCGGGGGTCATCCGATCGACGTGTCCATCCCGGCAGTGGCGGCCGACGATCCGGCCCCCGAGGTGACCCTGTCGGCCACCGGCTACCTGCGCTACGCGCAGTGGCGCGCACGTTGGCGCGAGGCCGGCCCGGATGCCGCACCGAACCCCGTGGCGATGGTGAGCGTGGCCGATCGCGAGGGGCGCTCGGCCAAGTACACGCTGGTCGGCGGCGACCCTCAACGGCGGGCTGCGGACGGCGGCGTGATCGCCCTCCGTTCGATCCAGGACGAGGAGCAACTGGCCGCGTTCCGGGCCGAGCCGTCGCTGTCGTTCCGGGTGCCGTCGGCGGGCATCGAGGTGTCCGAACGCGTCAAAGATGCAGCGCTCGCCGATCGCAACGCCCCGTGGAAGGCGCTGGGCTCGCCGGAGCTCGGCTACGGGTACCGGGTGGTGGCCGTGCAGGACGACCTGGTCATTCGCGGCCGCGAGGTGAGCGTGGCGATCATCGAGCTGCGCACCCCGAAGGGCGAGTTTCGGCGCTGGGTGTTCAGCGATCCCACCATGAGCCGCGACATCCGCCCGGGCGAAGACCCGATGGCCGCCATGCAGCGCGGCGGCGAGGATTTCGTGGATGCGGCGATCGATGTGGAGTACCGCCCCGGCAACGGACTGGCGCTGGCCCTGCTGGTCGCGGGACCGGAGGCCGGGCGCCTGCGGCTGGTGGACGCGCTGGGGCGGACCGAGGCCCGCGTGCTCGACGTGGAGCCGAGGCGGCCCGTCGAGCTGGCGGCCGGCGTGACCATGACCGTCCAGGACTGGATGCCGAACGCCGTGGAGGACGTCCGTCCGGCGCCGGTGCCCCCGGACCAGCGTCAGCGCGATGCGCGCGAATTGCTCTCGATGATGCGGCTGTCGGTGCCCGGCCGCGAGTCCGCGGCGTGGCTCCAATACCACCCGTATCCCTTCGATGGACCGGAGCAGATGCTGCGTCGGTACTGGTACCGGCCGACCACCGTGGAGTTGGCGGACGGGTCGAGCCTTGAGGTCATGTTCTCGCGGCAACGCCTGCCGCTGCCTTCGCCGGTGGCGCTCGAGTCGTTCGAACTCGCCACCCACGTCGGCGGGTTCAGCGGTCAGTCCTCGAGCATCCGCAACTACACGAGCGTGGTGCGGTTCCGATCGCCCGACGGCACGTGGGGGGCGCCCGAGCGCCTGAGCGTGAATGCCCCGGTGGAGCACGGCGGGTACTCGTACTTCCAGAGCCAGTGGGATCCGCCCGACGATGCACGCCCCGGGTCGGTGGCCAGCGCCGGACTGAACTACACCGTGCTCGGCGTGGGCAATCGCCACGGCGTCTGGATCCAGCTCGCCGGCTGCGTGGTCGCGTGCATCGGCATGGCCTACGCCTTCTACGTCAAGCCCGTCATCAAGCGGCGCCAGCGCGAGTCGGTGCTCGCGGAGATCGAGCGTGCCCGCGCCGAGGGCCGCGCCCCGCGTTTCCCGCGCCACCTTTCGGAGTCGGTCCATGCATGAATCACGTGTCGGACGGATGCTGGCCTTCGTCGTCGCCATGGTCGCCTGGTGGGCCTCGTCGGCTCCCGGGGCCGACGCCGTCGAGCAGCCGTTCCACGAGCGCGTCGACCTCCGGCCGCTCGACTCGGTGGCGGTGTTCACCGAGGGCCGCCTGAAGAGCTTCGGCAGCCATGCGAGCGCGCAGATGCAGTTCGTGACCGGTCCCAGGCGGATCGGCGGCCAGCCGGCGGACTTCACGTACCTGGACCTCCTGTTCCGTCCGGAGGCGTATGCGAAGGCCGACCTCATCTACGTCAAGAACAAGGAGGTGCGCGCACGCATCGCCGATGCCGCCCGGCGCTCCGCACCGGACTCGGCCGCCACGCTCGCGGCGTTCGAACGGACCGGCCTGGTCTCCGAGGAGGTCCTGCAGCTGCCCGCGGTCACGGCGGAGCTCCGGTCCATGGAGCAGGACCTGATCCGCACGGCCAAGGACATGGATGCGCTGAAGGGTGCCCTCGCCGTCAAGGAGCCCGCGAACCTGCTTGCGGCGCTTCGCGTGATCCCGCCGGCCGATGGCGCGACGGACAAGCCCTGGAGCTCGATCGGCGACATCATGCTGCTGGGCGCCGATCCCGCCACGGTGCCCCCGTCGGGGCGGGACCGCGTCAACGAGGCGATCCCCGGGATCGACGAGGCCCGCCAACGCGAGGTGGCGGCGCAGTGGCGGACCATGGTGACCGCGTGGAAGCGTGGCGATGCCGATGGCGTCAATGCATCCGTCCGTGCCATCGCCGATGCGCTGCCGGCGCTCGTGCCGCAGGCGTATCCCTCGGTCGATCGCCTGTCCTGGGAGGGCTGGTACTTCCGCAACGGCAACCTGAGCCGGACGTGGCTGGTCTTCCTGGGGTCGGCGGTGCTCCTGCTGCTCTACCTGGTCTATCGGTGGCCGTGGGCGCTCAAGGCCGGGATGGTGACGTTCGGGATCGCTGCGGCGCTGCAGACCTTCGCGGTGATGCTGCGCTGGTACATCTCCGGCCGCTGGCCGAACTCCAACATGTACGAGGCCGTGACCACCGCGGCATGGATGGGGACAGCGCTTGCGTTCGTGGCCGAGGCGCTCTGGGTCCGCCGCACGCCCATGCGGGGCCTAGTGGCGTTGGGCGCGGCGGTCACCAGCATGGTGGCGCTGATGGCGGCCTACCTGCTCCCGGTGCAGCTCAACCCAAACATCTCGAACATGATGCCGGTGCTGCACGACGTCTGGCTCTACATCCACACGAACGTGATCATCTTCAGCTACGCACTGATCTTCATGGCAGCGGTGTCCAGTGCCGCCTACTTGGCGTGGCGTGCCGTGGGCCATGGGCCGGCGCACGCGCGGGTCGGCGGGGCGGGCCTAGCGATGGGCGCGCCCGCCGGGACGACCCTCGGCGAGACCCTGGACGGCGTAACCATGCTGCTCGTCGAGGTCAGCTTCGTCATGCTGTGGGCGGGCATCGTCATGGGCGCCATCTGGGCCGACCACAGCTGGGGCCGCCCCTGGGGATGGGATCCGAAGGAGGTGTTCGCGCTGAACACCTTCATCATCTTTGCGCTCTTGGTGCACGTGCGCTGGAAGGTGCGGGACAAGGGCCTGTGGACGGCGGTCCTCGCGGTGGTGGGTGCCGCGGTCATGCTCTTCAACTGGATCGTGATCAACTTCGTCATCTCGGGCCTGCACTCCTACGCATGACCGGGCGCGCGCGACTCGGCGCGGCGGCGTTGGTGCTCACGGCGGTGGCCGTGGTGGTGGCGGCCTATGCGCCGGCGCTGGCGGCGGGCTGGATCTGGGACGACGATTCATACGTGTGGCGCAACGCCGTGGTGCAGACCCCGGGCGGTGTGCTTGACGCGTGGGTTCCCGGGCGAACGCCCCAGTGGTACCCCATGGTGTTTGTGTCGTTCTGGGCGCAGCACGCGCTGCATGGGCTCGATCCGTTTGGCTACCACCTTGTGAACGTGCTGCTGCACGCCGCGTCCTCGCTCATGCTGTGGCGACTGCTGGCGGCGCTGCGCCTGCCCGGGGCGGCGGTGGCTGCCGCGATCTTCGCGCTGCACCCGATGCAGGTGGAGAGCGTGGCGTGGGTGACCGAGCGCAAGAACGTGCTGTCGATGGCCTTTGCGCTGGCGTCGGTGCACTGCTGGCTCCGGTGGGACGTGGCCGCCAGCCCGGTGCGCGATCGCGCGGGGTGGTGGGGCGCGTCGTTTGCGCTGTTCGTGCTCGCCATGCTCTCCAAGACCACCGCGGTGGCCGTGCCCGTCGCCATCGCGGCGATCGCCTGGTGGAGGTCGGTACCCGGGCAGCGCGGGAGCGTCCGTTGGGCGGTGCTGCCGTACTTTGCGGTCGGCGTGGCGATGGGCCTGGTCACCGCATGGCTCGAGGCCACGCACGTCGGCGCCAGTGGCGGCGCGGAGTTCCAGGCGGGCGTCGCGGAGCGCCTGCGCGCCGCGTCCATGGCGTGGTGGTGGTACCTGTGGGCGTGGGCCGTGCCCGTGCAGCGATCGTTCGTCCATGCGGGCTTCCCTCCAACGCCGTGGCTCGGGTGGCTGGCCCTGGTCGGCGGCGTCGCGGCCGCGGCCGGTGCATGGCGACTCTCGCAGCTCGGCCGGCGCGGGGCGTGGGTGGCGTTCCTCACCTATTCCGCGGCCGTGTTCCCGGCGCTTGGCTTCGTGAACCTGTATCCGCTGCGATACGCGCCGGTGGCGGACCACTTCGCGTACGTCGCCAGCGTGCCGATGGCGGCCGTGGTCGGCTGGGCGTTGGCGGCGGCATGGCGGGCGTCCTCGATGGCCCCGCGCGCCGTGCGGGCGCTGCTGCTGTCGACGGCCGGGGCGGGGGCCATTGCGCTTGCCACGGCCACGCACGCCGAGTGCCGCACGTATCGCGACGCCGAGACGCTGTGGCGTGCGACGCTCGAGCGAAACCCGGACGCGTGGCTCGCCGGGAACAACCTGGTGGTGATCGTCCTCGACCGCATGCAGCGGGCGCTCGACGCGGGCGATGCAACGGCCGCCGCCGACGCGCTCGGGGAAGCGGCGGCCCTGTCCGAGCGGTGCGTCGCGCTCGCGGGCGCGATCGACATGAGCGTGCAGTCCAACATGAGCGAAGTGCGGCGCCTGCAGGGCAGGCTGCCGGAGGCGCTCGCGGCGGCGGACGCCGCGCTGGCGCTTGAGCCGCTGGCGGCGGGGCCCGCCTGGCAGCGCGGCCGACTGCTGGAGCTCCTCGGGCGGGTGGACGAGGCCGGCGAGTGCTATCGCGTGTCGGTGGAGCGCGCGCCGCGCAACAGCGTGCACCTTCGCGAATGGGTGCGCTGGCTGGTCGACCGTGGCCGCCTGGCGGAAGCCCGCGATGGTGTGCGTCGCATCGTGGAGCTTGAGCCGGACGACCCGGAGGCGCGGGCCAATCTGGGTGCGCTCGAACTTGAGCTCGGCAACGTGCAGGCGGCGCGGCGTGAACTGCAGGCGGCGCTCGCCGAGGCCCCCGAACCCTTGGCCGGCGTCGTGGCGGTGCGCCTGGTGCGCGCGCTCCTGGCTCCACCGGCCGATGCAGTCACCGCGGCCCAGGCGCGCGCGATCGCGGGACGATTGGTCGAACTCACGGGCGGCGCCGACCCGCTGGCGCTCCTTCTCCTGGCGCGCTCGCAAGCCGTTGCCGGCGATCCGGCGGCGCCCGGCACGCTCGCGCGTGCCGAACGAATCCTGCCTTCGGCGGGTGCCGAGGTCGTCGAGGCCGCTCGGCCCGAGCTGGAGGCGGCGCGTCAAGCCATCGACGACCGACGCTCCGTCATGCCGGCCCCTGGCCCAGCGGGTCAGGGCGACGGGATGCCGTAGGTCGCGCAGTCGCCGAGTTCCTCGGCGATCCGCAGGAGCTGGTTGTACTTGGCCGTGCGGTCGGTGCGTGCGGGTGCGCCGGTCTTGATCTGGCCGCAGCCGGTGGCCACGGCGAGATCGGCGATCGTGGTGTCCTCGGTCTCGCCGGAGCGGTGGGACAGGATCGCGCGGTATCCGTTGCGCAGCGCCATGTTCACCGCGTCGAACGTCTCGGTGAGCGTCCCGATCTGGTTGACCTTCACAAGGATGGCGTTGCCGCATCCCTCACGGATGCCCTTCGCGAGGAACTCGGGGTTGGTCACGAACAGGTCGTCGCCCACCAGCTGCACCTTGGCACCGAGCGCCGCGGTCAGCGCCTTCCAACCCTTCCAGTCGTCCTCGGCCAGTCCGTCCTCGATGGACCGGATCGGCCACTTTCGGCACCACCGCTCCCAGAGCGCGATCATGTCGTCGCTGGAGACGGCGCGCTTGGGGTCGCTCTTGAAGAAGCAGTAGCCCTTGCGCTTGCGGGCCTTGGCCTCGTTGGCGAGTTCGCTGGTGGCGGGATCGAGGCAGATCACCACCTGACGGCCCAGGTCGTATCCGGCCTTGCCCACGGCCTCGGCGATCAGCTCGCACGCGGCCTCGTTGCTCGGGAGGTTCGGGGCGAAGCCACCCTCGTCGCCCACGGCCGTGGAGAGGCCGCGGTCGTGCAGCACCTTGCGCAGCGCGTGGTAGCACTCGACGCCGGCGCGCAGGGCATCGCCGAACTCGGCGAAGCCGACGGGCTGGATCATGAATTCCTGGAAGTCGACGCTGTTGTCGGCGTGCTTGCCACCGTTCAGGATGTTGAGCATCGGCGCCGGAAGCCGGCGAGCCCCTGCGCCGCCGAGGTACTTCCAGAGGGGCAGTCGGGACTGCCCCGCCGCGGCATGGGCGGTGGCCATGCTGACGCCGAGGATGGCGTTGGCGCCGAGCTTGCGCTTGTTGCGCGTGCCGTCGAGTTCGAGCATCGCGTGGTCCACGGCGGCTTGGTCGCGCGCGTCCATGCCCGTGACCACCGGGGCCAGCCGGGCATTGACGTTGGCCACGGCCTTCTCCACGCCCTTACCGAGCCAGCGGCGCTTGTCGCCGTCACGCAGTTCGACGGCCTCGTGCTCGCCGGTGGAGGCGCCGCTGGGCACCATGGCGCGGCCGAAGGCACCGCCTTCCAGGGCCACCTCGCATTCGATGGTGGGGTTTCCGCGGGAGTCAAGGACCGAACGCGCGTGGACGGAGATGATCTCGAACATGGGCGCGGATGATACGGATCGGCCCGGCCGCTCAACCGGGTCGAATCGCCTCCCACACGTCGCGGACGACCCAGCTCATCGCCTCCATCGCCGTGTCGGTCCGGCTTGCCAGGTGAGGCGCCAAGTGCGCGTTGGGCAGACCGAGCATGGGGTGCGTGGCGTCGAACGGCTCCGGATCATGGACGTCCAG
>JBJOIF010000029.1:0-4901 GCA_046047335.1 Planctomycetota bacterium
GCCGGGGGTGTCGATGTCCAGCACCGCCGCACGGGCGCCCGCCGACGCGGCGGCCGCGATGCGGCGCTCGATGCTGGCGCGCAAGGTGGCATCGAACTCCCCGCGGACGGTCACGACCGCCAAGGAGGTCGCCTGCCGCCACGCGGGTACGGCCTTCGCCGGGGGAGGTGCCGTGGGTGGTCCCTGCGGCATCGGCGTTGCCGCCATGGCCAGCAGCGCCACCGTGGCCAGCGCCCGGAGGGGGGTCATCCACCGACGCGGCCGAGGCGAGGCGAGGGACATGGTGGCAAGGATATTCCGTGGGTGAAAAAGCGCGCGACGGCCGGCGGAGCCGACCGTCGCGGGAGTGTCACGTTGGCGCGGGGCCCGGGTGGGCAGGCCTCAGTCCCAGGTTGCCTGGTCGGCGAAGTCCCAGGTGTTGTTGGTGATGGCACCAACGCCGGGGGTGGTGTTCGTGGAACGGCGCTGGATCACCAGCACGGCGTCGGAGTTGCGACGGCCCGTGGAGGCGCAGCCGGTGTCGTTCTTGAACAGGTTGTCCTGCGACTGGTTGTTGATCACCAGGTCCGGCGGGCCACCGGCGCATGCGGCCTGGGGCAGGGGCTTTGCCGCCTCGGGATAGAACGTCCGGCCGTAGTCGACGTGGTTGTCGTTGTAGCAGCTGTTGCCGTCCCACTCCTTGGTGCTGCCGTGGATCAGCAGGGTCTTGGAGTTGGTGTAGTCGTTGCCCGTCAGGGTGCCGCCGCGGGGGCCGCGGTTGCCGAGCACGGCAAAGCGGGAGTTGCCGGTGTTGCGCCACTCGGTCGAGCGGCGGATCGTCGGGTCAAGGGGCATCACGCCGTACGACGTGTTCGACTGCGACGTCAGGTCGGCCTTGAAGCCCGTGGGCGACGTGTCCCAGTACCGGTCGCTGGCCGGGGCGATCTGGTTCATGTTGTAGGTCGCGCAGGGGACGATCTTGGCGTTGACCTCGGCGGGCGAGACCAGGATCTGCGCGTTCACGTAGCCACGGCCGATCATGGAGCCGTGCAGGTTGGCGTGGTGGTTCAGCGACTCGTCGATGTCGCCGCGGCCGGGCACGGCGCCCACCCGGTTGATCTCGCCGGGCAGCGGGAGCACGCCCTGACTGTCGTTGGAGGCCGTGAGCCAGCCGGCATGGATCTGCTTGAGCTGGGTGCCGTCCTTCACCTGCCGGGCCGTGGCGCGGGCCTTGGCCAGCGCCGGGAGCAGGAGGCCGAGGAGGAGCGCGATGATGGCCATCACGACCAGCAGTTCGACCAGGGTGAAGCCCCCGGCGCGGTTCTTGGCGTTTGGATTCTTCATGGGTGTGTCCTTTGCGTGTGCGGGTTCGTTGGATGCCCGATGGGTCACTGGTTGTCGAGGCGGTCGTAGCGCGGGGCGACGACGTTGCGGGCCTGCGACGCAGCAACCTGGGAGTAGTGGATGCCGATCATGGCGTCACCGCCAGACCACGGCGTGCTGGTGGAGACCAAGCAGCCGAGGCCGGTGAACTCCGCACCGCCGGTGCTGGCCGCACAGGCGAAGAGGTTGTCCTTGGTGAGGTTGCCGCCGTTGAAGTTGCCGCACTCGTAGAACACGCCGTCCGGGCGGAACGTCTCGACGAACTCCATGTGCGTGTCGCCGAAGCAGACGTTGCCTTCCCAGCTCTTCTGGCCCGCGTGCAGGCGCAGAGTGGGGCTCTGCTCGTAGGTGTCGCCGGTGGCTCGGCCGTTGTCGCAGCCACGGGTGGCGAAGTGCGGGCGGCTGGAGTCGAGGTTGTTCTTCCAGTGCTGCTGCTTGCGCAGGCCACAGAGCACTTGGTGGGCGTAGGAGGTGTGGCACACGCCGGCGCCGGGGGCGGCGTCGATCTGCGCCGACATCTGGTTGTCCCAGTAGGTGTCCGCGGCGGGGCGGTACTGGGCGTAGTTGTAGTTCACGTAGGGCGTGATGATCGGGTTGACCTCGGTCGGTCCGTACAGGAGGTCGGTGTTGAAGAGCTGCAGGGCCACGCACGCCGAGTACAGGTTCTGGGTGCGGTTCTGCGTGAAGTCCTCGTCGCCCTCGCCCGGGATCTGCTGGCCGTTGTAGGCGAGCCGGTTGATGAGGCCGGGGGTCGGCATCTTGCCGCCCTTGGTCTCGTTGGCGCGTCCCACCATGGCGGTGTGGATCTGCTTGATCTGGTTGGAGTCCTTGACGGTCTTGGCGGTCTGCTGGGCCTTGGCCAAGGCCGGCAGCAGCAGGCCGACGAGCAGGGCGATGATGGCCACGACCACCAGCAGCTCGACCAGGGTGAATGCGCGCTTCTTCATGAGGAAATCTCTCCTGAACGATGGGCGGTGCCGACCTTCGGCAACCGCTCGTACCAAACTCAACGACACGTCGGGCTCGGTCCACGGGGGTGGATCGGCCCATCCACGGCAACCATCCGGGTGGACCGAGACCGTGCCTTGGTGGCGCGAGCGCCAGCGGAGGCATGGGCCTCGATCCAGCCGATTCGGCGTTCGGGGCGGGGAGGTGCGCTGAAGTGGAGCGGACAGGCGCGGCTTCGCAGCGACGGCACGGCCCTCAAGGGCGGGACGTCGGCTTCGGCAGGACGCGTGGCGTGCGGCGCAGTCAAGGCATCAGGGCATGGTTCCGGGGTCACCGGGTGGACCGTTCGGTCCAATCATGCCGCACGCGGCGTTCGTTCGGCTTGGGCTCCAAGCGCGTCGGGATGTCGGGCGGGTGCACGCACTCGCGCCACTTGCACCATACGCGAATCCAACCCCAACAGGTGCGGTGCCGCCGGGACGGATCCCGAAGAATTTCCGATGCCGCCGCGAGTGGCGCCCATAACCTCGCGGATAGCATGCGCCAGTCATGGACCCCCACGCTGCCCTCGCCGAACTTGGACTGACCCTTCCCGCCGCCCCCAAGCCGGTGGCCGCCTACATCCCAGCGGTGCGGGTCGGCAACCTCGTCTACGTGTCGGGTCAGTTGCCCTTTCGGGAGGGCGCCTTGACGGCGACCGGTCCGGTGCCGTCGGCGTGCTCGGTCGAGCACGCGCAGGACGCGGCCCGGCAGTGCGTGTTGAACGGGCTGGCGGTGGTGGCCGACCAGCTCGGCGGCGACCTGTCGCGCGTGGTCCGTGTGGTGCGGGTCGGCGCGTTCGTCCAGAGCGACGACGGATTCGCCGAGCAGCCGAAGGTGGCCAACGGCGCCAGCGAGCTCCTGCAGCGGATCTTCGGTGAGGCCGGCCGCCACGCGCGCGCCGCGGTGGGCACCAACGCGCTTCCGCTCGGCGCCAGCGTCGAAGTGGAATTCCTGTTCGAGGTGCGCTGAGCCGGCGGCGCGACGCGTCGGCTCCGTTCAGCCCCGCTGCCTTCCACCATTCAACGCCGCAGCAGCAGCAGCGCCAGCACACCGTTGGCGGCCAGGCTCATCGCCAGCAGCACCAGCACCGTGATGCCCGGCACGGTGGACAGCAGTCCGGGCGCGCGCGGCACCGAGGCGATCTGCAGTTCCGACTCCGTCGGCCCACCCATGCCCTCCATGGAGGCGCCGGGGGCGTCGAGCTTCGGACGGGCGTGCACCGGCGACTCCCCGGTAGCCACCAGCTCCAGGTCCTCGAGCAGGTGCTCGGCGGACTGGTAGCGGTCGCGCGGGTCCTTGGCCATCGCCATCTCGATGATCATCGAGAGGCCGCCGGAGAGTTCGGTGGCCACTTGATCGGGCGGCACCAGCGGCTCGCGCAGGTGCTTCTGCATCACTTCCTTGGGGCTCCCGCCATCGAACGGCACGCGCCCCGTCACCATGTGGTACAGCGTGGCACCGAGCCCATAGATGTCGGTGGCCGGCGTGACGTCGCGGGCCCGCACCTGCTCCGGCGAGATGTAGTAGGGCGTGCCGAAGATCTTGCCCTTTTCCTCGCTGGCCGCCTCCGCATCGCCGCCGGCGCGGGCCAGGCCGAGGTCCGCAAGCTTCACCACGCCCGCCTTGGTGATCATGAGGTTCTTCGGCTTCACGTCGCGGTGGATGAACCCGCGCGCGTGCGCGTGCTTCAGGGCACTGGCCGCTTGGCGGGCGATGCGCAGCGCGTCTCGCTCCGGGATCCGACGCGACGACTGGATCCGGTCGAACACCGTATCGCCGTCGATGTACTCCATCACGAAGTAGTGGAGTCCCGCGTCGGTCTTGCCGACGTCGTAGGCCCCCACGATGTTCGGGTCGTTGAGCTTGGCCGCCGCGCGGCCCTCCTTGAAGAAGCGGTCGACGTACAGGGGGTCCGAGGCAAACTTGCTCGGCAGCAGCTTGATCGCCACCAGCCGGTCGAGGCTCTCCTGCCTGGCCAGCACGACGGTGCCCATCGCGCCCGAGCCGAGCTTGCGCACGAACCGGAACCCGGGAATCGTCGGCTCCGCGGACACCGCTGCCCGGGCGACCATGCTGGAGCCCGAGGGATCCGGACCGGCGCCGCCGTGCGCCTCGTCGCGCACCCAGCCGCGCAGCGTCTCGATTTGCTCGGCGGTGAGCACGCCGCGCGCAATGAACACGGACGCGAATCGGGCGGCCCGCTCCTCCTTCGGGAGCTTCTTCAGTTCCTCGAAGGCCAGCACCACCTGTTCGCGGGTGGCCAGCCCACGCTCGACCGCGGCACGACCGATGAGGGTCTCCACCGAGTGCCGGACCTGGCCGGCAACGGTGGTCCCGAGCCGGTCGCGGTCGACGCTCTTGGGGACGCCGGCGGCGCGGCCGGCCTCCGGTGCGGGGCGTGGTGAATCCTGGCTCACGGGGTCGGGAACTATACTTGGAGCCATCTCGTGCCTGCCTCGGCCGATCTTGCGCTTGCCAGCACCTCGCCCCGGCGGCAGCAGATTCTCCGCGCCGCCGGGATTCCGCACATGGTGGTCGCGCCCTCGATC
>JBJOIF010000030.1:0-9890 GCA_046047335.1 Planctomycetota bacterium
ACCCCGGACGTGGCGGCGAGCTTCGGGCTGGAAGCCATGCGCAAGCGCCTGGGCCTCACCCTCCGCAACCCCGACGGGCCGGATCGTCCGACCGCTCCGGACCAGCCGATGTTCTGACCGCCCGGAGCCGACCCACCATGACCACGCCCACCCCCGCTCCGACGCCTGCGCCAGCCGCCGGCACCTCGACCGAAGCGCTGCCCAACATTGCGTACGACCTGTTCGCCAAGCTTGACCTTCGCGTCGCGACGGTCGTCAAGGCCGAACCGCACCCCAACGCGGACAAGCTGCTCAAACTGACGCTCGACGACGGATCGCCGACCGGTCGGCAGGTGTGCGCCGGCATCAAGGCGTGGTATGCGCCCGAATCACTCGTGGGCAAGCAGGTGGTGATCGTCGCCAACCTCGAGCCGCGCATGCTGCGGGGCGAGGTGAGCCAGGGCATGGTGCTCGCCGCCAGCGACCTGAAGGATGGCCCCGACGCGCGCGACGTGGTCGTGGTGACCGTGGCTGCTCCGGTCAAGCCGGGCTCGCGCGTCAGCTGACCGGCGTTACGACGTCCCCACGGCCGCGGCATCGCGATCGCTGAGCATGCCGCCGTCGGCACGCGGGCGAACGGTGCCGTCGCGCTTTCGGCTGCGCTCGCAGCGCGGTTCCTCGCGCAGGTCCTGCACCCGAATCGCCCCGGCCGCAGGGTCGAGGGAGACGCGGCTCACCCCGAGCAGATCGGCCAGTTCCGGGTGGAACGGCTGCAACTCTCCCATGGGGTCCGGCAGGACGATGCCCGCGTCGAGCGGGTTCTCGATGCCCGCGGCCTTGGCCTCCTCGAGGGCCTTCAGGGCGGCTTCGCGCGCCCGGAAGACGCCCTCCCAGCCCGCATCGGCACGGAACCCGAGCGGCACGTGCCGCTCAAATGCGACGCTCCGCGCATCGGCGCCGTGCAAGGCGCGCCAGGCCTCGTCCGCCGTGTGCGGCAAGATCGGGGCCAGCATCCGGATCAATCCCTCGGCGACCGCGTGCATGGCACGTTGGGTGGCCCGGCGACGCGCGCCGTCGGCGGGATCGCAATACAGCCGATCCTTGGTGGCTGCAAACCACACCGAGCTCAGCGCGGCGTTGCAGAAATCGAAGAGCTCCACGTGCGCCGTGCGGAAGTCCGCGCCGCGATACGCCTCCAGGACGCGGGCCTGCACGCGCGCGAACTCCGCGAGCGCCCAGCCATCGATCGAGCGAGGGTCGGTGGCCAAGAGCAGCGCCGCATCCCCGGCCGAGGGTCGGTGATCGCTCAGGTTGGAGAGCAGGTATCGCACGGTGTTGCGCACCTTGCGGTAGCCGTCGCCCGCCACCGTGAAGAACGAGGGATCAACCTTGATGTCGCCTTCGTACGGCACGCTCGATGCCCACCACCGGCAGACCTCGGCGCCCGCCTGCTTCAGCAGGTCCTCCACCTCGATCGTGTTGCCGATGGACTTGGACATCTTGCGACCGTCCTTGTCGACGATGAACCCGTGCGTCACCAGCGCCTTGAACGGCGGCACGCCGGTGGCCCCGAGTGCCGGCAGCAGGCTCAGCTGGAACCAGCCGCGATGTTGGTCGGACCCCTCCAGATACAGGTCGGCCGGGTAGCCGAGGCCGCGCTCGCGAAGCACCGCGTTCCAGCTTGAGCCCGACTCGAACCACACGTCGAAGATGTCGTAGAGCTTGGTGAGTGCCGCCGCGTCGATGCCGGCCGGGGCATCGGCATCGGCAGCGGGATCCCAATGCCGCAGCAGCTCCGCAGGTCCCTCGGTGAACCACGCGTCGCTACCGGCCTCTCGGAAGCGACGCGCCACCGCGCGGACGGTGGCGGGGGTCAGAAGCACCTGCCCATCGGCGGTGCGGAACGCCGGGATGGGCAGCCCCCAAGCGCGTTGGCGGCTCAGGCACCAGTCTGGGCGACTCTCCAGCATCCCACGCATCCGGTTGCGGCCCCACGCCGGCACGAAGTCCACTCCTCCGCCCACCCCGGTGGCCTCGAGGGCCATCGCCCGCAGGCTGCGTCCATCGCGTCGCGTGGGTCGATCGACACCGATGAACCACTGCTCCGTCGCGCGGAAGATCACCGGGGTCTTGGAGCGCCAGTCATGCGGGTACGAATGCCGGAAGGAGTGATCGTGGTACAGGTGGCCGCTCGCCCGAAGATGCTCGGTGACCTCCCGGTTGGCATCCCACACGCTCTTGCCGCGCAGCCACTCCGGGACGGAATCGTCGTACGTCCCGTCGTCGCGCACCGGGCAGTAGGTGTCCAGGCCTTCCTTGACGCCGGTGCGGTGGTCCTCGGTGCCGTGCCCGGGGGCGGTGTGCACCAGACCGGTCCCATCCTCGAGCGTCACGTAGTCGGCGGCCACCACGCGCCCTTCCCGGTCGCAGAAGGGGTGCCTGTAGCGCAGCCCCACGAGCGCAGCGCCCGGGGCCTCGGCCACCACACGGACTTTCTCGCTCCCGGCCAGGGCGGTGACCTTGGCCAAGAGGTCGCTCGCCATGATCGCGAGGTTGCCGTCCACCTCGGCCACGCAATAGCGGTGGTCCGGATGGACGGCGATCGCTAGGTTCGCCGGCAGCGTCCACGGCGTCGTCGTCCAGATCGTGAAGCTCGGCGTGCAGTCGAGCTCGGCACTGAAGGCCTTCTCCACCGCCTCGCGGTCGGCGGCCTCGAAGTCCACGTACACCGACAGGTCCTCGCGATCCTCGTACTCGAGCTCAGCCTCGGCCAGCGCGGTCCGGTTGGCGATCGACCAGTGCACCGGCTTCAGCGCGCGGTAGACCAGCCCCTGCTCCACCAGCGCCGCGAAGTCCTCGAGCACGGCGCCCTCGAACGCGGGGTTCATCGTGAGGTACGGATCGGCGTAGTCGGCGAGCGTCAGCAGTCGCTGCATCTGCCCCGCCTGCAGCTTCACGAACCGCTCCGCGTACGACCGGCACTCCCGGCGGATGACCATGCGGCGTTGGTCGTCGGGAAGCTCCATCACCTTGGCGAGCTTGCCCTTCTCGTTCATCTCGGTGACCACCTTGTGCTCGATGGGCAGCCCGTGGCAATCCCAGCCCGGCACGAAGGGGACGCGCATCCCGTCCATCAGCCGCGACCGCACCACGATGTCCTTGAGCACCTTGTTGAGCAGGTGCCCCAAGTGGATGGAGCCGTTGGCATACGGCGGGCCGTCGTGGAACACGAACGTCGGCGCATCGGCACGCTCGGCCTGCACCGCCGCGTAGAGGCCCTCGTCCTCCCACCGGCGGACGGTGGCTGGCTCCGCCTGGGCCAGGTTGGCCTTCATCGCGAAGTCGGTGCGCGGCAGGTTGAGCGTGCTCTTGTAGTCGGGCATGGGATCAGCCAAAGTCCGGTTCGTCGCCCGGCTTCACGTTCTCGTCGAGGTACCGCTGGAAGTCGCCCATCTTGTAGGACACGAAGCAGAACACGTGGTGAAGCGTGAACCACTCTGGGTCCTTCGGGTCCTTGTCGAGATCCTGCCGCAGCCGGTTGAGTTCGGCAAGCACGCGTTCGGCCTTCATGCTGTGTCTCCTTCGGACGGAGTCTAGGTCAGTGACGGTGGCTGGAGTGATCGTGCGTTGGATCGTCGCACGCCTCGGCCGCGCCATCGTCGTGGACGTGGTCGTGATCGTGCGACGCGGCCTCCAGCCGCGCAATGCCGAGCGCGACGGCGATGCCCAGCACCAGCGCCACCGACAGGCCAACCCGGTCGTGGCGATGGAACTGCACCTCGGGCAGGATGTCCGCCGCCGCGATGCACAGGAACGTGCCCGCCGAGAACGCCAGGGCGTACGGCACGGCCACCGCCGCGTCCCCAGCGGCGGTCACGCCGGCCAGAAACAGGGCCGCACCAACGGGCACCAGAAGCGCAAACAGCACGTTCACCAGCACCATGCGCACACGACCGCCCCCGCCGGCGGCGAAGAGGGTCGACACGGTCATGGCGTCGAACGGCTTGTGGAGCAGGATCACCAGGAAGGTCCCCAGCCCGGCCACGGCCGCGCCATGGTCGTCGGCGCGTACCGCCTCGATGCTGGCCGCCAGTGCCACGCCCTCGAGGAGGGAGTGGATCCCCATTCCCGTCGCCGCGCCCGCCCACGTGAGCCGGCCCACCTGAGGCGGCTCGGCGTGGCCGGCCCGACGACGAGGCCGATGCCCGTGGTCGCACCCGGCCGAGTGAACATGCGCATGCTCCGGCGAACCGTGGGCAGGGTCATCGCATGGGGGCTCGGGCGGCTCGTGCTGGTGGAAGTGGGCAAACCGTTCCAGGAAGAACATCGCCACGAATCCGAGCGCGAGCGCGATCATCAGCGGATCGAACAGGCCATGGCCTGCGGCCCCAGCCGCTCCTGCCTCCATCCGCGCCATCAGGGCATGCGGCACCATGTGGAACAGCGCGACGCCCAGCATCACGCCCGAGACGAAGCTCAGGCCGAACTGCAGGCGTCGGTGCGTCAGGCGCACCGCCATGGGAATGGCCCCTCCGGCCAAGGATGCCAGCACGATGCCGGCGCAGTACACGATGAGCGATTCGCTTGGTCCCATGGTGGGTCGGTGCCTTGCCCGGGCGGGTGGCGGCGCCAGCCTCCGAGCCCGCGAACGATACCCCGCCCCGGCGGGGCGGAGGCGTTGCTCCCACCGGGGGCTCCGGCTACACTTCCCGGTTCGACCCTTGGGGTGGTAGCTCAATTGGAAGAGCGCCTCGGTCGCATCGAGGAGGTTGTGAGTTCGATCCTCATCCACTCCACCTGAGATCCGCACCGGCCCGCCCAGCATGGCGGGTCGGTGCGCTTTTGCGGGGCGCCGCGGGACCGCTGCCGTACCATCGATCCTGATGTCCGAGCCGCCGCCCGCCGCCCCTGCCCCCGCCAAGGGCGTCAATCGTGACACCCCCGCGATGCGGCAGTACGACCGCTTCAAGCGCGAGCACCCGGGCTGCCTGCTCCTCTTCCGGATGGGCGACTTCTACGAGCTGTTCGACGACGACGCGGTGACCGCGCACCGCGCACTCGGCATCACGCTCACCGAGCGCACCAAGGGCCAGCCGATGGCGGGCGTCCCGTTCCACTCGGTGGAGGGCTACCTGCGGCGCCTGGTGGACCAGGGCTTCCGCGTGGCGATCTGCGAACAGCTGCAGGACCCCGCCGAGGCCAAGGGCGTCGTGGAGCGCGGGGTGACCCGCGTGATCAGCCCGGGCACGCTGGTCGACGAGTGCCTGCTGGACGATGCGCGCGCCAACCGGATCGCGTGCGTGGCGGTCGAGGGCGAGCGCGCCGGTATCGCCGCCATCGAGCTGTCCACCGGCGAATTCGTGGTGGAAGAGTGCGTGGCGGCAGCTCTGGCCGATGCGCTCGCCCGCCTGGGCCCAAGCGAACTGGCGATGACGGAACTGCCCGCCGAGGCAGCCCCGCCCGCGTGGGTCTCGGCCGCGGCGGACGCGGGATGCCCCGTGATCCGACTGCCGGCTTGGGCCTTCCGCCCCCAGGACGCCGAGCGCACCCTGCTCGCGCACTACGGCGTCCGCTCGCTCGAGCCGTTCGACCTGGATCCGGCGTCGCCGGCCGCATGCGCAGCGGGCGCCCTCCTGCAGCACCTGATCGACAGCCAGCGTGGACTGGGCACCGATCCCGCCGCCCCGGCACCGGCCTCGCGCCCGCTCGGCCACCTGCGCCCGCCGCAGCGCCGTGCCCGGGGATCCAACCTCATCCTCGACGCCACCACGCTGCGCAGCCTCGAGGTGGAGCGAACCCTGCGTTCCGGCGGAACTGAAGGCACCCTGCTCTCGGTCCTGCAGCGATGCCGGACGCCCATGGGACGCCGGCTCCTGCGGGAATGGACGTGCGCACCGCTCGGCGACCGCGGTCGCATCGAGGCGCGCCAGGCCGCCGTCGCCGCGCTCGTGACCGACGAGGCGCGGCGCGACACGCTGCGCCGCGCCTGCGATGGCGTGCAGGACGTGGCCCGCATCGCCGGACGCATGGCGATGGGACGCGCGACCCCCCGTGACCTCGCTGCCCTGGGCCGGTCGATCCGATCCGCGCAGGACGTGGCTGCCGCGTTGGGAGACTCCGCCGCGTTCGCCGAGGCACGCGGGGAGCTCGACCTCCTCGCCTCCTCGCTCGGTGGACTCGCCGATCGCGTCGTGGCCACCTGCGTCGATCACCCCCCGGCCCACCTGCGCGACGGCGGCGTCGTCCGTGACGGCGCCGATCCCCACGTCGACGAATGCCGCCTGCTCCAGCGCGATGCATCCGCATGGATGGCCGCGTACCAGGCCCGGCTCGCCGACGAATCGGGCATCCCCAGCCTGAAGATCGGCTTCAACCGCGTGTTCGGGTACTTCATCGAGGTCACCCACGTCCACTCGGCGCGGGTGCCCGCCGCGTTCACGCGCCGCCAGACCCTGCGCAACGCCGAGCGCTACGTGACGCCCGAACTCAAGGAGTTCGAGGACAAGGTGCTGTCCGCCGAGAGCCGCGCGATTGCCCGTGAGCGGCAAGTCTTCGAGGAACTCTGCGCCGCAGCGGGCGCGCGACTGCCCGAGCTCGGCCGGTTGGCCGATGCGGTCGCCGCACTCGATGCCCTGGCATCGCTCGCGGAGACGGCGGCGCGCCTGCGCTGGACCCGGCCCGAGATCATCGACCGGCCCGCACTGGAGGTGCATGGCGGTCGCCACCCCGTGCTCGACGGGCTGCTCTCGGACCGCTTCGTGCCCAACGACGCCGAGCTCGGCACCACGGGCCACCCCGCCACGCTCGCGCTGATCACCGGACCGAACATGGCCGGCAAGAGCACCTACATCCGGCAGTGCGCACTGATCGCGCTGCTGGCGCACATGGGTAGCTTCGTGCCCGCGGAGCGCGCCGTCATCGGCCTGGCGGACCGCATCTTCACCCGCCTCGGGGCCAGCGACGAACTGCACTCGGGCCAGAGCACCTTCATGGTGGAGATGACCGAGACCGCACGCATCCTGCACCATGCCACCGCACGCAGCATCGTGGCGCTCGACGAGATCGGGCGCGGCACGAGCACGCTCGATGGACTCAGCCTCGCGTGGGCCATCACCGAGTTCCTCGCGGAGGTCGGCTGCCGCACGCTCTTCGCAACGCACTACCACGAGCTCACCGAACTCAGCGCACGACTGCCCGCGATCCGAAACCTCCACGTGGCCGTGCAGGAGCACGGCGGCCAGGTGGTCTTTCTGCACCGCATCCTGCCGGGAGCGACCGACCGCAGTTACGGCATCCACGTGGCGCAGCTGGCCGGCATCCCTCGCGAGGTCGTGGCGCGCGCGGAGGAGGTGCTGGGCACGCTTGAAGTGCAGACCGGCCCGCGACCGCCGCGCACCCGACGCGGACGCGCCGACGACGCCGGCGTGCTGCCGCTCTTCGCCGATCCGTCCGACACCCGCCCCATGGAGAGGGCCGCCCCATGATCGATGACACGACGCTCCGCCAGGCCCATGCTGCCGGTGTTCACTGGACCGACTACCTCGCCCAGCATGCGTCGCGAACGGGCTCGTGGGGCCACCACATTGCGGCCGCACGCCTCACCGAGGCCCAGTGCACCTTGCTTGCCGGGTTCACGCGACGGATGCACGTCCTGGTCCTGACGGGGGCCTGGTGCGGCGATTGCGCCGTGCAGTGCCCGATGCTCGGGGCGATCGGCGAGGCCTGTCCCGCGGCGGACGTGCGCTTCCTTGAGCAGGAGGGCCATGCCGCGCTCGCCGACGCCGTGCGCATCAACGCCGGGACACGGGTGCCCACGGTGATCTGGGCGGCGGAGGACTTCCAGTTCTGCTCGCTGCTCGGCGACCGCACGCTGGCTCGCTACCGGGCGATGGCGGCCCGGCAGTTCGGTGCCGCGTGCCCTCTTCCGAGTGCCACCGTGGCCTCCGACGAGGCGGCGGCCACCCTTCAGGGGTGGGTCGACGAATTCGAACGCGTGCAGTGGATGCTTCGGCTCTCTCCGCGCCTGCGACAGGTGCACGGTGACTGAACGACGGCGCATGGGCATCGCGGGCGCGATGGCGTGGGCCATGGTGCTGTGCGGTGCCGCCGAACCGCCGGCAACTCGGGATGCGGGCCCGGACCCGCCGTCACCCCCCTCGGCGGACGCGCCCGTGGTCCCCGCGCCGCCGACGCCCTCGGGCGATGCCCCGGTGGCGGCGATGGTGAGCCACGGCTCGTGGATCCGACGGATGATCGGCGCCATGCGGCTCGAGCGGCCGCAGGCGAAGGCCTCCACCGAACGGCTGACCGCGCTTGCCCTGGACCCCGACCCGCGCGTCCGATGCGCCGCCGTGATGGGGCTGGCCGTGATTGGCGCGGTGCCGTCGGACCGCATCGGCGAGGCCGAGCAGGATCCGCGCGTTCTGCGCACCATGCTCCGGTGCGGGTGGCCCCTCGATGCCGCACGCATCGAGCGCGGCGCGCGCGCCCTGGCCCGTACTTCCACGACGGATTCCCGGATCCTGGCCGTCGAACTGGTGGGAGCCCTCGACGCGCAGGGCCGCGCCACGCCGCAGCTGCGCGCCTTCGCCGTGGAGACGCTCACGCGGACCGTGGCCGGCATGGGGCGCGAGGAGTCGGGGTCCATGGGCCCGCGGCTCTCGGCGATCACCGGTGCTCCCGACCCGTCCATGCCGTGGCGTTGGCGGGCCTGGATGGACCGCAACCGTGGGACCATGCGTATCGACGGTGGAATGCTCGTCGGCCCGGGGCGCCGTCCGCTGCCCTCGCCGGTGGCGGATCTCGAGGACGATCGGTTCCTGCGTTTCGCCGAGGCGCTCGATGCGCTGTTCGTGCGCCCCATCGACCTGGGGATCGCCATCGACTGCACGGCCAGCATGGCCGCAGAGATCGCGCAGGCGCAATCGGGCATCGACGACCTGATGCGCTTCGTGAATGGCTCAAGCGCTGGGCTACGCGTGGCGATCGTTGGGTATCGCGACCGGGGCGACGAATTCCAGTTCCGGGCGTGGGACTTCACTTCCGATCCGCAGGAGGCGCGCAAGCGGCTGTGGACGCTTTCCGCCGAGGGCGGCGGCGACGAGCCCGAACTCGTGTACGAGGCGCTCCAGGGCGCGTACCGGGACTTCCGCTGGAATCCGGCCGCGCAACGGGTGATGGTGCTCGTGGGCGATGCCCCACCCCATCCCGGGTTCGGCACCAAGACCGTGGACCTGGCCCGCGCGGCATCTGCGGCCGGCATCGTCACCCACGTCATCAGCGCGCGCGACCATCGGCGCCCCGACGAGGTCAAGCACTTCCCCGAGATCGCTCGGGCGGGCTCCGGACGGCTGATCCGCTTGGACGAGCGTGCCAGCCTGGTGGCAGAACTGGCCGGCGTGGTGCTCGCCGACACGTGGCACGACCACGTGGTCGCCGTGTTCGAACGCTACCTGCTGCTCTGCAGGTGATCGTCGCGGCCCGCGAGCTTCCAGGCCGACTCAAGCATCGCACGCACGCCTTCGCCCGTGGCGCCGGAGATCGCCGGCGGACGGTCACCCTTGGGAAGCCCGATCGCACCGGCGAACCGCTCGATGCGGGCACCGCGCTCGTCCTCGGGCACGAGGTCCAGCTTGTTCAGCACCACGAGCTCGGGCTTCTCGGCAAGCTCCGGCGAGAACGCGTGCAGTTCGCCCCGGATGGTCCGCCAGTTGGTCACGGGATCGCTTCCATCGAGCGGCGCCATGTCCACCAGGTGGACGATCGCGCGCGTGCGCTCGATGTGCCTGAGGAAATCGTGGCCCAACCCCGCGCCATCGGCAGCACCTTCGATCAGTCCAGGCAGGTCGGCGAACACCAACCGGCGCTCGGTGTCGAGTTCGGCGATCCCCAGCTGCGGGCTGAGCGTGGTG
>JBJOIF010000031.1:0-3809 GCA_046047335.1 Planctomycetota bacterium
GGTCGTCGCTCTCGGTCACGGCCGCAAGCCCGTTGGGCAACCGCTTCACCTCGCGCCGGATCTTGTCGTGGTGGTAGAGCAGCGTCTGCCAGACGTCGCGGTCGTACGCGCGCGTGCCGGGGTCGGCCGTCGTCACCGCGCTCGGCGCCCGCGGGATCGGGCAGCCGGGGGCCTTCATGGCGATGGTGCCGGTGGTGGGCGATGGGGATTGTTCCGAGACGTCGGCCCCACCGTTCGCGGCGCGCTGCGTTTCGCAGCCAGACGCGATCAAGGAGGCGAAGGCGCAGGCCACGATGGAAAGGATGGCGGGACGCATGCACTGCATGGGAGCATCCCCGGAGCCGTTCGGTTCCCGATCCATCGCCGGTTGCCGTGAATCGCCCCCCAATGAAGGGCGCCACCCCTTGCGCCTCAACCCCACCCTCCAAGCAGGATGCCGAGGTCGCTCCCGCCGACGGTTCCGTCGCCATCGAGATCCGCCACTCCGCCCGCCGCGCCCCAGTTTCCGAGAAGAATGCCGAGGTCGGTGCCGTCGATCGTCCCGTTGCCGTCCAGGTCCCCAAGCCGAGTGAGCGACATGGCGGCAACCGCAATCGACCCCTTGGCGGCAAGGTGCTTCGGCGCTCGAACCAGGCCGACGGGCATCGGCGACGGTCCGTTGGCGGGATTGTTGCCACCGCCCCAGGACACGACGCTGCCGTCCTCAAGCACGACGATCGTCGTGAAGCCTGAGCACGCCACGCGCGTCACTGGACCGAGGTCGGTCGGCGTGAGCAGTTGGCTGCTCGTGTTCGACCCCCAGCCCACGAGCGAACCATCGGCCCGCACGGCGTAGACGTGGTCGTTGCCGGCGGCGATGGAGCGCGGCGAAGCGCCCAGCGGCGGCGCATTGAGGGCTCCGTCCGCATTGTTTCCCCACCCCGTGACAGTGCCGTCGGCGTGGACCGCGAGGCTGAAATCGTCGCCGGCCGCGATGAGCGCAACCCCGACCAGACCGGCGGGCACACTGATCTGGCCCTGCGTGTTGCTGCCCCACGCGGCGACCGTCCCTGCGGAGCGCCGGACGACGAAGTGGCTGCCGCCGCCCACGATGTCGGTCACGTCCGTCATCGACGGTGGATTCAGCGTCGACGTCGATCCCCACGACCGTACCGAACCGTCCGCGAGGACGGCCGCGAAGCCACCGCGCGTCGCCGCCACCGCCGTCACCGGCCCGAGGTCCGCCGGAATGGCGCCGCTGTTCGACCACGTGCCGTCGCCGAAGATGCGGACGGATCCCGCTTCATCGACCACCGCGACACTCTTCTCGGTGCATGCGATGGAACGAATCTGATCAACGCTCGGCGCACCCATCGGCACGGTGTCGGCCTCACCGAACGACACGATCTCGCCACCCTGCAGCAGCACCGAGGTGAAGCCGTTGCCGGCCGCCACGTCGATCGCCGGTTGCGCGAGCGACGGCACCGTGGTGCCGGTGGAGTTCGCGAACCCCCACGCGGCCACCGAGCCGTCGGCGCGGAGCCCAACGAGGTGATTGTCCCCGGCCGCAATGCGCACGAAGCCCTGCACGGCGGGCGGCTGGTTGGGCCACGAGCCCCACGTTGCCACGGTGCCGTTGGAGAGGAGCGCCGCACTGAAGGACGATCCGCCGGCAACCATGGTCGCGGACGAAACCGACGAGGGGACACTCGACTGGCCGTTCTGGTTCCAGCCCCACGCGGCAACCGTGCCGTTGGTCCGGATCGCCAAGCTGTGGCGGTGTCCAGCCGCGATCTCCCGCGCCAGCAGTCCCCCCGGCACCGAGCTCTGCCCGAGGTCGTTCAGGCCCCACGCGGCCACGCTCTGGTTGGTTCGCAGTGCCAGGCAGTGCGAACCACCCGCGGCGACCTTGGTCGCCACCAGGCCGGCCGGGACGTTCTGTTGGCCACTCAGGCTGCTGCCCCAGGTCATGACGCTGCCATCCGCGCGAAGGAGCACGCCGTGAAACTGACCCACATCCACGTCGATCGCATCCGCGACCACGGGCGGCATGGCCGCGCCGTAGGACGCGTTGTCGCCCCACACGAGCACGCTTCCATCCGACTTGAGGATGGCGGTGTGTTCGACCCCGGCCGTCACGCGAGTTGCCGGCGCCGCGATCCCCGGGCTGGTGGCGCGCCACCGACCCCAGAGTGCGATCTCATCGCCTCGCGCCAGGGACTCGATGGACATGGCAGCGCCAAGTGCGGTCAGGGTCAGGGTGGTGAGGGCACGCATCGTGACAAGGATAATCGTCCTCACCACCGGCCCGACCATCGGGAACCGCCAACGCCGGTGTTCTCAGACGTCACCCCCACGGACAGCGGCGATCGACATGGCGACGGCGACCCTAGAACGTCACCTGCAGCTGCGAAACGAAGCTCGCGTTGTTGTCGCTCGAGGCGATCCCCAAGCCGCCCGAGATGCGACGGATCCCGTTGACGTTTCCGCCCCCGAACGGAACCACCACCTTCGCGGTCAGCTTGATCCGCTCGCCCTCCAGAAACACGTTGATGCCTGCTTGGGCGATCCACTCGACCGGGACGTCGCCCATCCAGCACCCCTCGGCGAAGGCCTCGATGGACTGCGTCAAGAACGTGCTGGCCTGCACGTTCACCCCTTGGTGCCACCCAAGCGTCGGCGCTCCCACGGGGTCCCGCATCAACGCGTACTGCGTGATCACCGTGGTCTCGCCGAGCAGGATCCGCACGTCACTGGTGAATCCCTGCGCCGACGGTGTTGCCAGCGGTGAGTCGGGGGGCTGAGGGTTCTGCCCACGTCCATTGCTCATGCACGCGCCCAGCCCAATCACCAGGCCAGACGCATCGCCGGGCCGGCCCGACATGTGGGTGAGCTGCTCCCATGGAACGCCCCACTTCACCTCCGCACGGCCCGCCACGGCAAACGACAGATTGCGCGACGAGTCCCAACCCAGGTTCAGCGAGTTGATCTGGTTGAACGCGCCGCCCGCGGCCCGGAACCAGTCGCCGGTCCACCCGATGGCGACTCCCGGCTGCTTGCCGGCGCCGAAGCGATAGTTGAAGATCGAATAGTCGCCGGTCGTCAGCCGCGACGACCCGATGTAGTCGCTCTCGAGGTCCCAAGGCACGTTCAGGAGGCCAGCGGCCACCGCCCAGCCCTCCCCAAGGTCCTTGCGGATGCGCGCGTACACCAGCCGGTACTGGCCCGGGACGATGATGAACCGGTTGGTCTGCGACGTATAGCCGATCGCCGCGAGGTAGGTGATCGATGGATCGATGACGTTCCCCGAGAGCGCAACCAACACCGTCTTGTTCTCGAACCCCCAGCGGGTGTTGGTGATGGGTCCGGTGGTCGAGGGCGGCCCATACGCCGAGGCCGCGACGAACCGCGTCTGGGACATGCTGACCAGCCGCATGCTCGCGGACCCGTCGGCAGCGCGCACGTACACCCCGCCCTCCGGTCCGCTCGCCAGGCCCGACGACCAATCCGCCGAGAGGAACGACGCGCGAGTCGAGCTGTCCGCAAGCGCATCTCGGACGATTGCCCGGATCTCCTCTGCGCGGGCCGCATCGAGCCACGCATCGCGGGCCTGCGCGCGCATCTCGGCGAGTTCGGCCCGCATGGCGGCCAGCTCGCGCTGGACATCGATGGGGGGCGCGTCGAGCAGCAGAAACACCGGACGCAGCCTAACGGCTCGATGCCCCCGATTCCGTCGCACCGGACGGCAGGACTCACCCGTGGATCGTCGACAGCGACTATCCGCCCGACGTCGCCGGCTGCCGGCCCGTCAGCCGATCGGACTTCGGCAC
>JBJOIF010000032.1:0-7348 GCA_046047335.1 Planctomycetota bacterium
ACGTGATGGTCACCGAGGTGATCGAGCTCGGGGCCGTGACCCCGGACCCCAGGCCTGCCGCGACGCCCGCCGGCGAGACGACGGCCGTCACCACGACCGCCGGCACCGCAACCACCACCACCGCGTCTGCACCGTCGAGCGAGGTCACCTCGCTCACGCCCAGCGCCGCTGCGCCGCTCGGCACCGCGGCGCCCGGCATCACGGGCACACCCGGCGTCGCCGCCCCCACGCCGGCGGCGGTGATCGGCTCTCCCGCCGAGCGCCTCGCGTCGGCCGCCGCGATGATCGACACCGATCCCGTGCGTGCGCGCGCCGAGGCAACGCGGCTCCTCGACTCGGGCGCCCTCTCGGCCGCCGAGCGGCAGCAGGGCTACGGCATCGTGAACTCGGTGGCCGAGCGCATCTTCCTCTCGCCGAAGATCGCTGCCGGCGATCCGGTGTCGCAGAGCTACGTGGTCCGCAAGGGCGACAGCCTCGGGCGGATCGCCTCCCGCGAGAAGACCAGCGTCGACTGGCGGATCATCCAACGCGTCAACGGCCTGGCCAACGAGCGCGCCATCCGGCCCGACATGCGCCTCAAGCTGCTGCACGGGCCGTTCCATGCCGAGGTGGTGAAGTCGGAGTACCGCTTCAACGTCTATGCCGGCGAGGGCGCGGACCGCGTGATGGTGCTCACCGTGCTGTGCGGACTCGGCGCCGACGACTCCACGCCCACGGGCAGCTTCCGCGTCCGCAAGGGCTCGAAGCTGGTGAACCCGTCGTGGCGCAATCCGCGCACCGGTGAACAGTTCGCGGCCGACGATCCGGCCAACCCGATCGGCGAGCGCTGGATCGGTCTCGAGGGCATCGATGCCGCCTCCGCGCGCCACACGGGCATCGGCATCCACGGCACCGTCGAACCGCAGTCGATCGGCACGCAGATGTCGATGGGGTGCGTGCGCCTGGGCGACCGCGAAGTCGAGGTGGCCTACGAGCTGATCGGCGACGGCAGCACCGTGGTCATCCGCTGACCGCGGGACTCACGGGCCGACGGCGGCAATGCGCGGCGATCGGGCAAGGCCCACGGCCAGCTCGATCGCCGCTTTCATGCTGCCCTCGCTGGCCTTGCCCTGTCCGGCGATGTCGAAGGCGGTGCCGTGGTCGGGGCTGGTGCGCACGATCGGCAGCCCGACGGTGACGTTCACGGCCTTGTCCCACCCCAGGAGCTTCACGGGAATCAGGCCCTGGTCGTGGTACATGGCGACCACCAGGTCCCATTCACCCGCCGCGGCGGCGATGAACACCGTGTCGGCCGGGAACGGGCCGTGTGCGTCGATCCCGGTGCGGCGGGCGGCGTCGATCGCCGGGCCGATGATGCGCTGCTCCTCGTCGCCGAACATCCCGTTCTCGCCCGCGTGCGGGTTGAGGCCGCAGACGGCGATGCGCGGCTTCGCGATCCCCAGCTGACGGCAGAACTGGTGCCCGAGGTCGATCGGGTCGTGCACGCGGCCGATGGTCAGCACGTTGCGCACGTCCATCAGCGGCAGGTGCGCGGTGGCGAGGGCCACGCGCAGCCGCGGGGAACTGAACATCATGGCGTGGCGCTTGGCCTTGGTGCGGAAGGCGAGCAGCTCGGTGTGCCCGGGCCACTTGAAGCCGGCGAGCGCCCAGCTCTCCTTGCTGATCGGCCCGGTGACGATGGCGTCGAGCCGGCGAGGATCGCCTTCCGGGCGGAGGGCATCGGTGATTGCGTCCTCGACGAAGGCCTTCGACAGGATGCCGCCGAACCGCGTGGGACCCGGGCGCGTGCCGTCCAGGAGCCCCTCGGCGGTGTAGTCGAGCACCAGCGGCGCCAACACCGATCCTTCCTGCGCCCGCTCGCTGGCGGCATCCACGCGGAACCAGTCGAGCGGCGCCTCGGCGCGATCGGCCGCCGCCACGATCGTCTCGTTGCGCCCGTACACCACGAACCGCGCCAGGCGCCGCACGGCCGGGTCGCGCAGCGCCTTCACGAGCACCTCCGGACCGATCCCGAGGGGATCGCCCATGGTGATGCCGACGACGGGAAGCCGCTCCATGGCCGGATCGTAGGAAAGGCCGTCCCGCCGTGCGCGGACGTCATGCGTCGCCAACGCAAGCGCGCGGTGGGGCGGCTGCACCAAGCGAGTTCGCGGCCGAAGGCCGTGCCTGTCTGAGCGACTGCGGCTGTCCCGCCGCGCGCGGACGGCGCGCGTCGCCAACGCAAGCGCGCGGTGGGGCGGCCGCACCAAGCGAGTTCGCGGCCGAAGGCCGTGCCTGTCTGAGCGACTGCGGCTGCCCCGCCGCGCGCGGACGCCGCACGCGTTCAGTGCTTGCCGGCGGGGTCGATCAGCCAGAGCCAGTCGTCGAAGAGGAACTCGACGCGGGCGGCGAGCAGCGCGATCCGGCCCATCACGGTGAACCCGAAACTCGCGCCGAACGTGATCATCAGGTACCAGACGCCCACCTTGGCCCCGGCGCCGAGCGCGCCGCGATGCTCGAGCGAGAAGAAGAAGTACGCAAGCACGCAGAGCACGCCCACCAGCACGAGGACCGCGCCGATCGATGCACCAATCGAGGCGGGCAGGTCGACCGAGCCGTCCGCGGCGAGCTTCGTCACCGCCAGCGGATCGAACATGGTGGCCACCTGGGCCACGAGGTCGCTCTCGACGAACTGCACGAACTTCAGGCCGGAGAAGGTGCCGACCACAAAGGCCAGCGGGAACACCCCGAGCCACGACAGGCGGGCGGACAGCCGGCACAGGAGGAGCATGCCCAGGCCGAGCGGGACCAGCGCGAACCAGTCGCGCGTGCTGGCCGTGAGCGACGGCATGAAGTTCGCCCGCACGAGGTCGGGCAGCAGCGCGGCAAACAGCTTGGGCACCAGCGTGTCCCAGAGCGCGACCACCATCCAGTACCCCGCGCTGACGCCCACCACCAGGTGCTCGGCCACCTTGTACAGCGGGTTGTCCCGCCACAGGAAGCTGAACACGGCAAGCGTCATCACCGCCGCAAACCAGATGCCCACCGTGCGCGGCCAGTCGAGCACCACGCGCTGTTGGCCGGGATCGGTGGCCTCGGCCGCGGCCCACGTCGACGCCGAGGAGTCCCGCCACGCGGTGGTGCCGGGCACCTCCTCCACGTACGCCAGCCCGAACCCATGCACCGTGCGCGCCGAGTCGCCCTCGCCGACCGCGGTGCCGACGAAGGCGCGCACCGCCAGCAGCGCGCAGACCACGCCGAGCACCACGATCATCATCCGGTTGGCGCGGCGCGCCGTGTCCCGGTCGGCGGTCATGACGAGGCCTCCCTTCGGCGTCCCGCGAGGAAGATGGTGTTGCCCGCCACGATGAGCGCCACCATCAGGACGTGCGCCACCAGCTGCGGTGCCATGCGGCGCTGCGCTTCCTTGAAGCGTGGCTCGATCACGCGGCCCGGCTGCGCCGCCTCATAGGCCGCGTTGACGAGTGACTCGTACTCGGCGGCTCCCTTGATGGCGCCGAGCATGCCGGCCATCTGCACCGGGTAGTACGGGATCAACTGGGGGGTCTGGACGCCGGTGGTTCCGGCCACGCACGGCAGTCGCCGGCCGCCCGAACCGGTCAAGGTGGGCGACACCGCGTACTGCACCCACTCCTTCGCGCCCGGATACCCGGCGCTGACGCAGACCAGGAGGTCGAAGTCGGCCACGCGGTCGATGCCTTGCATCATCGGCACCTGGCCGATCGGCGTGCCCCGTGCGTCGTTCGGGTAGGCCTTGGCGATGCTCGAGGACATCTGCTTGATCACGCCTTCGTTACCCGCCTGGAACCCGAGGTCCACGTAGGTCTCGCCGGCTCGGTAGTGCGCGTCGCCGTCGAGCACTGCCCCGAGCGTCGCGCCGATCAACGGACCGCCGGGCGCCCACAGCGTCATGGCGTAGATCCGGTGGCGCCGGAGCGCGCAGTGGCGCACGAACGCGGTGGCCATCGGCTGCAGCTCGCCGGCGCTCGCCGGGTCGAAGTCGAAGGCCACGAGCACGCGCGACCCCTCGGGGAGCGCATCGATCGCGCGGAAGGCGTCCTCGACGATGGGCGTGGCCTTCTCCGGCAGCGTGCGCCCCGTGACGCCCACCCAGAGGATCGGGCCGGCCACGGCCAGCGCCATCATCAGGAAGATCCAGCGCCGGTCGATGCGGTCGAGCCGCTCGAGCATGGTTGGACGCGCCTCGGTGGACATGTCAGGCGTCGCCTCCCAGGTAGCTGCGGTCGAGGCCCAGCAGCACCTTCAAGCTGGTGGCCGCCACGCCGATGGCGATGCCGATGATGATCGCCCGCGTGCCCGCGGTGGTGAAGACACTCATGATGACCGCACTGAGGTTCTCGAGCCGCAGCCACGACACCCAGCCGTTGTCCGCGGGGATCCAGTCGGTCACCAGCACGCCCACGTGCACGCGGCCGAGCAGCACGACGAATGCGGTCCCCAGCAGGAGGATCGCCGCGGCGTTCTTGGCACGGAACGCGCGGAACGCCGCGCTGGCCACGTAGAAGGCGAGCAGCGCGAACAGCGTGCTGGTGATCGGGCTCATCGCGTAGGCGTAGATCCACCAGAACGCGCTGCCGGGCGCCTCCTTGTCGCCGCTGAAGGCGACGGTCGGGTGCGACGGATCCGGCGGCACGCCCACCTTGAGCGCACCGACGGCCACGGTCACCAGGAACGCCACGACCGTCACGGCCGAGTATCCCCACCCAGCCTCGCGCGCGCTGATGCGCATGAGGTTCATCTTCAGGAGGTTGGCACCGCCCAGCACGAAGGCGATCGCGGCCAGGACGTTGAACCAGTCGACCACCTGCGTGCCCAGCTCCGAGAGCGGCCGCAGGAATGCCGACAGCACCATGACCAGGCCAGCGAGCGTGGTGATGCCCATGGCGATGGCGCGGCTCATCTCACGAGCCTCCCATCGCGCCGCGCACGGCGGCCACGGCATCGGCGAACGGCCCGGGGCCCACCAGCGCGGCGGCGGTGCCCAGCGCCGCCGCCAGCAGCACCGTCACCCAGACGGCGGCCTTGGCCACGTCCTGCCCGCGCAGCGTGCCCAGCTGGTCCGGCTCGCCCGAGAGGTACGCGCTCGCGGCGAAGAACTCCTCGCCGATGAGCGTGTAGTCGCAGCTGGCGACGAAGAACGGCAGCTGGCTGGTCTCGGCGGTGCCGGCCACCTGGATGGCGCCGACGGAGTTGCCGTTCTCCGCGAGGATCAGGCTCTCGGCGAAGAAGCACCCGAAGTAGAAGCACGCCGCGGGCCGCTTGCGCTGCATCATGCCGCCGGCATAGGCCACGAAGGCGAACTGCTCGTCGCTCACGTAGTAGATGCGGTCGGGGTTGAAGGCATCGTGCCGCCCGGCCGACATGTACGCGGCACCGACGGCCTCGCGCGCGCTCGCCATCACGATCGAACGCGTGGTGGGCACCTCGATCTCGACGTCGTATTCGGCCACCGTGCGCGCCACCTTGCCCAGGATGGTGACGCCGGCCACGGTCTGGATGTTGTCCATGTCCTGGATGCCCGGGACATAGAGCACGGGACGGCCCATCTCGCACGCGCGCCCGACGGCCTCCTCCACCGCGTCCAGGCCCGCGATGCGGCGGATCCGGATGGGAGCCCCGCGCCGCGCCTGCCAGAGCGAGCCGAGCACAGCCGCCGACACCGCCACGAGCGTGACCAGCAGCACCAGCTTGCCCGTGTCGAACCACGGGAGGTCCTTGCCGGCCGGGGCGGCCGCGGCGACGGCGTCGGCGATCGTCACGGGGATGGTGTACAGGAAGGCCACGGGAGGTCCAGGGAGGGCGTCAGCCGTCGATCAGCTCCACGTTGGCGCGCGGCACGGTGATGCGCTGGCCGGCGGACGTCTGCACCTCGAGGACGCGCGCGCGACTGCCCGACGCGAGCGTCACCGGCTGCTCGGGAAGCGCGGCCACGGTGCCCAGCACCCCGAAGTGCGGGTCGCGGATGACCCGCACCGCGGTGCCCACCTCCAGCAGTCCGGCCGAGGCGCCGCCCGCGCTGACGGTGGGTGCTGCGCCGCCCGCGGCATGGCCGTCGAGCGGCACCACGATCTCGGGGCGCATGACGCCGGCGCGGATCTGCGTGGCGCCGTTGACGCTTGCCGTGCGGCCCACGTGGGACGCCAGCAGCGCGAACGTGCGTGCGGCCATGGCGATCTCGCCGAACCCTTCCGTCACGATCAGGGTGATGCCGATGCGCTCGGTGCCGGTGACGGCCACGCCGATGTCGTGGCCGAGCACGTCGCGCAGGTCGTGGTCGTCGATTCCGCCGGAGACCAGCGCGGCCGCGCCGACCTCCCGGGCACGGGCGATCGCGGCCGCCGTCATGCGCGCCCCGCCCACCACCACGGCACCGCGCATGGCGGGACCGATGCAATCGGCGTCGAGTTCCTCCGCGGGGGAGGCGCACGCCATCGCCAACGGGCCGACCGCCTCGCCGCCGATCCCGAAGATGCCCTGCACCAGCGCCGCGTCGGTGGCCACCACCGCGCCCTCGCCGGCGATCACTCGGTCCACGGTGCCCGCGACGTGGGCGCGTACCTCGATCGGCGAACGCGGGCCACGGACGATCGCCATGCCGGTGGCGGGGCTGACGCTCTCGAGCGTGCCGGCGGCCGTGGTGCGCGCCTCGCGACGCATCAGGCCAAAGATGCCGCGCGAGCGCGCCAGCACGTCCCCGGGGCGGACGTCCTGGCCAATCGCCACCTGCATGAGCGCAGGAAGCTCGCGGGGACCAACGCCCAGCATGCCAGCCAGGCGCATGGGGAACACCTCGCCGTCGGTCCAGGTGCGTGCCACCACGTCCTCGGGGCGCACCCGCGTGCCGGGCTGCACCGTCACCTCGCCGGCGACGGGCAAGAGCCGCTGCGCGCGGTACGCCACGCGGGCGCTGACGGTGAGTCCGGGGGTGAAGGCGTTGGCCATGGTGCTTCCTCGGCGGGCGCGGCGGGGCCGTCAGCCGTAGGCCTCCAGCGAGCGGACCCACTCGGCGATCGTGCGCCGGCGCGCATCGGGATCCTCGGGCACCGCGATCGAGCGACCGCGACCATCGAGCACCAGCCCCACGGTGCCGCCGCGGACCGTCCGGGTCACCGCACGGCCCGGGCCGGCTCCCATGTCGAGCCCCGCCGCAGGGCGCACCGTCATCTCGCAGCGTTCGTCCGCGCCGAGGGGGATGCGCAGCAGTTCGCCGCCGTTCACGGAGCCGTGCCCGACGCGTGCGCCGCGCAGTTCGTACGAGAACGCGGCGCGTCCCGGGCGCGGAATGCCGCGCGGCGCCACGCACGTTCCCAGATAGACGAGGCAGTCC
>JBJOIF010000033.1:0-2982 GCA_046047335.1 Planctomycetota bacterium
ACCCCATGGCGGTCTTCGACGTGCTCGCCCAGGGGAACCCGAAGCGAACGGTCTCGGTCAACACCATCGCGTTCCACGAACGCGCGATGGAGCTCACCCTGAAGGAGATCGCCAGACTGCACCGAGGCGACTACCGATTCGTCCCAGAGCGCGGGGCAACGCCATGAAGTCCGGACTTGACCCAGGCGCATCCTGCGACGAGCGCGAGCGCAACGTGGCCATCGCCGCGGCGCTCCTGGCGCTGCTGCTTGCGTTCGGCATCATGATGGCCGCGGTGCTCATGGAGACCGAGTCCGCGCCGGTGGCCCCGATCGCCGAGCTGGCCACCTCCGGAGCCAACGCCGGCACCGGGTCGGGCGGCGGCTTCGGTGCATCCGCCGGCGACGGCAGTGCGCTCGTGGGCGACGGTCCCGGTTCGGGCAAGAAGGGCGACGGCCGAGGGTCGCGCGCCCAGGAGCGGCCCGATGCTCCCAAGGGGGCTCCCACCGGGGCCACGGCGGAGGAATCGTCGCCCGACGGCGAGTCGCTCGTGTCCGGCGAGTCCACCGAGATCCCACGGTTCGGGTTCAGCATCCCGACCGAGGACGAGATCTCGCCGCCGGACGCCTCCACCGCCAGCGGCACCATCGACGGCGGCGACGGCGAGGGCGAGGCGGGTGCCGGCGGATCCTCCGGCAAGGGACGGTTCATGGGAATCCCCACGGCGGCCAAGCACATCGTCTACGTGCTCGACTTCTCGAGCAGCATGGGCGTGCCGGACGGCCGCGGCGAGCGTCTGAAGCGGGAACTCGTGCAGTCGATCTCCACGCTTCCCGAGGACACCATGTTCTCCGTGGTGCTCTTCGGCCAGGGACCGGCCCAGGTGAGCGAGGCCGACCAGCTGACGACCCCCGGCGGCAACCGGCGAACGCCCAACGCCACGGTGATGCCGCCCGGCAAGCCCGTCCGCGCCGGGACCGGCGCACGCCAGGCCGCCATCGGCTGGGTCCGCTCCCGTGACCCCGCCATCGGCACGTGGAGCCACGCCTGGGACTCGATGAAGGCGGCGCTCGACATGGAGCCCGAGGCGATCTTCCTCCTGACCGACGGCGAGTTCGATCGCTCCGACTTCGATGACCTGGTACTGACCCTCGAAGCGCATCCACATGCGTCGCAGGTCCGTCTTCACACGATCGCGTTCGCCACCGACGGCGACGTCCCCAGCATGCGCGACCTCGCCGCACGCTGGCGCGGCGTGTACCGTCATGTCCCGCTCGGCCCCTGAGCCCGCGGGAGCCATGGAACCGTCGGTCTTCCAGAATCTGCCGATCGTGCTGGTGGTCTTCGGGCTGATGCTCGCGGTCGCCGCGCTGGGCACGCGCATCTCCTCGCGGATCGGCATCCCCACCGCCCTCGGCTTCATCGCGGTGGGCATGGTGGTGGGATCGCAGACCGACCTGCGCGAGCGCCTCCTCGACTTCGACACCGCCTACGCCGTCGGCAACATCTCGCTGGCGCTGATCCTCTTCCACGGCGGGCTGGGCACCGACCTCCGACGCACCCGGGGAGTCTGGGGACCGTCCATCGTGCTGGCCACCGTGGGCGTCGTCGGGGTGACGCTCGTCACGGCCGGCATCACCTGGCTCCTCTCCGGGCGCATCATGTGGGCCGAGGCCCTGGTGATCGGCGCGGTGCTCGGCTCCACCGACGCCGCCAGCGTCCTGCAGATCCTCGGCAGCGAGCGCCTCGCCGGCCGAGTCCGCGAGACCGTCGAGCTGGAGAGCGGCCTCAATGATCCGATGGCGTTCGTCCTGGTCGCGGCCTTCACGACCATGGCCATGGGCGGCGACTTCCAGTGGTCGTCGATCGCAACCATCGCCTGGCAGATGGTCGCCGGCGCCGCCATCGGGCTCGCCATCGGCTGGGGCAGCGACCTCGCCCTCGCCGCCTTCGAGGAAGACACCCCCGAGGTCTACCCGATCATCACCATCGCGCTGGCGCTCCTGTCCTACGGCGCCGCGAGCATGGCGGGCGCAAGCGGCCTGCTCGCCGTCTTCATGACGGCGCTCGCCCTCGGCAACAGCGCGGACCTGCCCTTCCGTTCGACCATCGTGCGCTTCCACTCGTCGCTGGCGTACCTCGCGCAGATCGTGATGTTCTTCGTGCTGGGCGTGATGGTCGAACCCGAGACGCTCCTCGTCCCACGGCTCGTGCTCGGCGGCGTGGTGCTCGCCATCGCGCTCGCGTTCGTCGCGCGGCCGCTGGTGGTCTCGATGGTGCTCCTGCCGATGGGCTACTCGCGGCGCGAGACCGCCGCCGTGGCTTGGCTCGGCCTGCGCGGCGCCGTGCCGATCATTCTCATGACCATCCCGATGCTGTACGCCGAGGACGAGGCCTCCCAGGACCGGCTGGCGGTCGCCTTCGCGGTGGTGTTCATCTGCGTGATCGTGGGAAGCATCATTCCCGGCTCGACGGTCCGCTGGTCGATGTCGCTGCTGCGGCTGCGCCTGCCACCCGCCCCACGCCCAAGCGCCATGATCGACGTGGTCACCAAGACCCCGCTGGACACGCGCATGATGATGCTGGTGGTGCAGCCGGGCGCACCGATCGAGGGCCGCACGCTCGCCGAGGCGAACATTCCCGGGGAGATCACCGTGGCGCTGCTGGTCCGTGGCGCTCGGACGCAGCGCGTCCGCGGCGACACGCGGCTCGAGGCCGGCGACGAGATCGCGGTCAGCCTTCCTGACCGGCTGATCCCGGTGGCGCGGCGGCTGTTCGGCGAACTGCACGATTGATGGGGGGGCGCGGGGCGCGGGGCGCGCGTCTTTGGGCAGCCGCAGTCGCTCAGACAGGCACGGCCTGCGGCCGCGAACTCGCTTGGTGCGGCTGCCCAAAGACGCGCTCGTGGACGGCCGCGAACTCGCTCGGTGCGGCTGCCCCACGACGCGCTCGTGGACGTGCCGGGTCAGGCCGGCTCGCGGCGGGCGACGTCGAGGGCGAGCA
>JBJOIF010000034.1:0-6410 GCA_046047335.1 Planctomycetota bacterium
CTCACCGCGGATCACCCGCACGGGGTCGAATGCGGCGCGCCCGGTGGACACCTCGCGTTCCACGTCGCGGTCGACGCTGCCCATGCAGGCCAGCACATGTCCCGCTCCCACGATGCAGAGCAGGGCGATCACCCACTTGCCGAGCATGGGCATCGGCAACTCGGCCGCGGCGGCCGCCTCGGGCGTCCACGTCCGCAGCATCGCCACGAACGTGGCGGCCAGCGCGGCGAGCGACACCCACGGCACCGTCGCGCGGATCGTGGCCGACTTCGAGAGCCCGAGCACCGCGCAGAGCACCGCGCCCGCAAAGAGCACGATCTCCGGGGTGATGAGGAGGAACTTCGGACCCAGGTCCGCGTTCGCCAGGAGAACGGTCATGGGAGTCACTGGATCACCTCGGCAACGGGATGAGCGTCCACGGCGGCGGGGGCGCCGGCAGTGCGAGGCGCGGTTCCCGCGGCCCGCTGTTCGATCAGGACGGTGTAGGGCGCGACCACCTGCTCGGCCACGGGGCGAACCGCATCCAGGAGCGGCTTCGGCCAGAGGCCGATCACGATGCACCCGGCGGCAAGGGGCAGCATGGCCATGATCTCGCGCCCGTTGAGGTCACGGATCGCGCCATGGTCGTGGTCCCCGTGGTGCCCATGGCCGCCCGGCTCGCGCAGGGGCCCGAACACGTACTTCTGGAGCATGCGCAGGATGTAGAGGGCGCCGAGCACCAGAGCCGAGCCAGCCAGCAGGGCGTAGGTCGGCCCAAGCACGCCGGGGAAGCCGGTCTTCATGCCCCAGTCCGCCGTGAAGACGCCCATGAGGCACAGGAATTCGCTGATGAACCCGTTGAGGCCGGGGAGCGCCAGCGACGCCATGGCGAACAGCACCATGAACACGCTCCACACGGGCATGCGCTGCATGAGCCCGCCCACCACTTCCATGTCCTTGGTGTGGTAGCGCTCGTACGCGAAGCCGATGCACATGAAGAGCCCGGCGGTCGAGAGGCCGTGGTTCACCATGTACAGGATCCCGCCCTCCATGCCCGCCACGTTGAAGGCGAACATCGCCAGGAGGGCAAGCCCCATGTGGGCGATCGAGCTGTACGCCACCAGGCGCTTCACGTCATTCTGCACCCAGCACACCAGGCTCATGGCGATGATGCCGATCACCGCCAGCGCCGCAAAGAGGTGCGCCAGCGCCAGTCCGCCCTCGGGGGCCATGGGGAACGCGAACCGCAGCGCGCCGTACTGGCCGATCTTGATCACGATGCCGGCCAGCACCACCGAGCCAGCGGTCGGGGCCTCGCCGTGGGCCAGCGGAAGCCACGAGTGCACCGGAACGAACGGCACCTTCACGGCAAAGCCGCCCATCAGCGCCAGGAACACCCACCACTGCACGTCGGCGGGGAGGCCCTGCCCGTAGGAGGTGAGCGCCGCGATCGAGAAGGTCAGCGGCTCGTTGAGCTCCGCGGCGCGTGAGGCGCCGAGGTACACGAACCCGACGAGCGAGATCACCGAGCCCACGAAGCTGAACACCCACAGCTTGATGGCGGCGTTGCGGCGGTCGTCCCCGCCCCAGATCGCCACGATCAGGAAGAGGGGCACCAGCGTGAACTCGTAGCCGATATAGAAGAGGATGACGTCCTTGGCCAGGAAGGCGAGCATCACCGCCGCTTCCATGAACAGGAACTGCGCGTAGAACGCCTTCTGACGCTGGATGATCGCCGAGAAGCTCGCGAGCATCGCGCAGGGCATCAGCATGGCGGTCAGGAGCACCAGCAGCATGCCCACGGCATCGGTGCCGAGCAGGAAGTCGACGCCGAAGGCGGTGAACACGGCCCAGCCGGTGGCGTCGGGCCATGTGCCCCCGTCGGTCCAGTGCGGGAACTGCACGGCGAACGCCACGGCCACACCGAGCGTGGCCAGTGCACCCGCCAGCCCGAGCGCCTTGGCGGCGCGCTCGGAGGCCGCCAGGCAGAGCAGCGCGCCGACGAGCGGCAGGACGATCAGCAGGACGGCCAGCGTCACGAGGCACCTCCCGAGAGCCAGATCCAGACAACCCAGACGAGGATCAGCCCGATCCCGCCGGCCATGGTGAGGGCATAGCCCTGCACCGAACCGGTGTAGAGGGGCTGGAAGATCCGGGCCACGAAGCCCGGCACACGGCCGACGGCCGTCACCACGATGCCATCCATCACCACGCGGTCGGTGACGTACAGCAGCTGCGCCACGATCCAGCTGGCCATGCCGATGGTCCCGGCGTAGATCTGGTCGACCCACCATCCGTGCTCGCTGCCGCTGGCGAGCCACTTGAGGCCCGGGGTGGCCAGCATCCGCGTACGGAGCCGGTCGCCGAGCGCCGGATTGGCCGCGTGCAGGACGAACGCCAGCGCCACGCCCACCACCACCACGCCGGTGGCGAGCACGAAGAGCGCACCGTGCGCGTCGCGCCCGAGGATCTCGGCGTGCTCGGGGCCCGCGGTGTCGCGGATCCACGCGCTCGAGTTGGACACGAACCGCTGCACCCAGTTGAACCCGAGCTTGCCTTCGAGGTACGAGGGCAGGCCCGCCAGCACCGAGCCCACCGCGATCACGGCGAGCACCAGCGAGATCCGGATGCCCGGGGGATGTGGATGGAAGCCATGACCGCCATGACCACCATGGGAAGCGTGGCCAAGGTGGTCATGCGCGCCATGCGCTGGCGCCGGATGACCATGCGGATGGTGCCCGTGCGAATCGTGCGCGTGGTCGTCGTGGCCGTGCTGATCGGGGCCGGGTTCCATGCGCACCGGACCCAGGGCGAGCCGGAACCACACGCGGAAGGCGTAGTAGGCGGTGATGCCCGCGGTGAGCAGCCCCAGCCAGCCCATCCACCGGACTTGCTCCACCGGACTGGTCAGCGCCTGGTACAGGATGATGTCCTTGCTGAGCGCTGCCGCCGAGAACGGCATGGTGGCCAGGTAGGCGCAGCCCAGCAGCATGCAGAGCATGGTGAGGCGGAAGCCAGGCACCTTGAGCAGCCCACCCAGCTTGCGGAAGTCCACCTGCCCGGCCATGCCGTGCATGACGGCGCCGGCGGTGAGGAACAGCAGCGCCTTGAACCAGGCGTGGGTGAACACGTAGTAGACGCCGCCGAAGGCCGTGCCGACGCCCAGGCCCATCACCATGTACCCCAGCGAACTGATCGTGGAGTACGCGAACACCCGCTTGTAGTCGAACTGCCCGCACGCGATGGTGGCCCCGATGAACGCCGTGGCGCAGCCGATCCAGCCCACCGTCAGGAGCGCCGTCTCGGCCCACTCGGCACCGATCGCCTGCGCCGTGTAGAAGGGCGCCATGCGGGCGAGCAGGTAGATGCCGGCCGTCACCATCGTGGCGGCGTGGATGAGCGCCGACACCGGCGTCGGACCCCACATGGCGTCCGGCAACCAGGTGAAGAGCGGTCCCTGCGCACTCTTGCCGCACACGGCCAGGAGCAGCAGGAACGGGATGGCGGCCTTGCTCCAGGAGCCCTGGACGGTTCCTGCATCGGACGCGGCGATCGCCTGGAACAGCCCGTCGTACTCGACCGTGCCGTAGTTGGTCCAGATCAGGAAGACCGCGAGCGCCAGGCCCAGGTCACCGATCCGGTTCATCACGAAGGCCTTCTTGTTGGCCGCCACCGCGCCCGGCTGGGTCGCGTAGTAGCCGATCAGCATGTACGAGCAGAGGCCCACGCCTTCCCACCCCAGGTACAGGCCGATGAGGTTGTCGCTCATCACCAGGATGAGCATGCTGGCCACGAACAGGCTGACCGCGAAGAAGAACCGCGCGTAGCCGGCCTTGACGTCCGACTCCATGTACTCGCTGGCGTACAGGGCGATCAGCGTGGCGAGCACGGTGACGAACAGCATCCACAGCATGGTGATGCCGTCGATGTAGAGGCCGAACCCGGCGACCAGGGACTGGAAGGGGCCGGTGCCCCAGCGGAGGTCGATCCAGTCGCCGAGCGGCACCGCGAGTGGCGCGTGCGTCGAGAAGAGCGTCGGGCTCCACTGCATGTAGAGCTGGACGGCGAGCGCCGCCGCCACCACGAACGATCCGACGGTGAACACGGCCGGCCAGCGGCCCTTCACCTTCAGCAGGGCAAACGCACCGCACAGGACCACCGACGCCAAGGGCGCCAGGAGCATCCACTTGAGCCAGGCGTAGCCGGCATCCACATTCGCCTTGGCGAACTGCAGGGTGCCGACGTCCGCGTAGCCGGCGGCATGCGCCGCGTGGCCGTCGGAGGCTGCATGGGCGCCGTCGACGGCCGCCAGCAGCAGGGTGGGGAGCAGCGCGAGGTCCATGGTCATTCCTTGAGTTCCGCCCAGGCGTCGTTGCTGAGCGTCTCCTTGCGTCGGTAGAGGAGCACCACCAGGCCCAGGGCCAGCGCCGCCTCGGCGGCGGCGACCGTGAGGATGAAGATCACGAAGAGCTGCCCGGAGAGGTCCATCCACATCCGCCCGAACGCCACGAAGGCGAGGGCCGCGGCCTGGAACATGAGTTCGGTGCACAGGAACATGAGGATCATGTTCCGGCGGGTGAGGAAGCCCACGAGGCCGATCGCGAAGAGGAGGAGCGCCAGGACCAGCGTCACCTGGATGCTCGCGGGCATCGCGGGGGACACGGGAGCCTCGGCGACGAGGGCGAGGGCCGGGTTCACGCTGCACCTCCGCGCCGCAGCGCGTCATCGTTGCTGACTCGGGGAAGTCCCGCCGCCGCGCGGCGCTCGTCCTCGGCCAGCTCCATCTGGCGCCGCGCGAGGACCACGGCGCCGAAGAGCGCCATCAGGAGGATCACGCCAGCCAGCTCCAGGCTCACCGGGAACTCCGCGACCAGCGCATGGCCGAGGGCCTCGGAGTTGGTGGGTGCGGCATCGCCATCGAGCGTCACGGCCACGTCCCGTCCATCCGCCGTGCGGAGCGTGACCTGCGCCGTGGCGCCGTTCATCCCGGGTCGGATGCGGGAACCGGAGTCCGGCGTCACCACGGTGGCCGAGCGGAGTGCGTCGTGCCGGGACGCATCGGGCTCGGCGCGCACCGCGGCGTCGCGCGCCACGGTCTCGAGCTTGGCGGGCATGTCGTCGAGCCGGTCCCACGCGCGAGCCGAGGCACGTGCCACCATGGCGGGCGATGCCTCCCACGGCATCGTGCCCTCCCGACGGAAGAGCGCGTCGCCGGTGGTGGCGAGCACCACGAACGACAGGACCAGCGCCACGAGGGGCTCGCGTGGCGTGCGGTCGTACCACGCCGACTCCTCGCCGCGGTTGGCTTGGTCGCCCGACTGCTGCGCGAGCATCAGCACAAACAGGTAGGTGATGAGGATCGCGCCGGCGTAGACGATCAGCAGCGCAAACGCCATGAATTCCGCTTGCAGCAGTAGGAACGTCACGGACACTGCAAGGATGACCAGCACGAAGTAGAGCGCGGCATAGACGGGGCGCGGATGCGTCACCATCCGGGCGGCGCTGGCGACGGCCACCAAGGCAAGCAGGACGTGCACCCAAAACGGGCCGGGGTGCCCGGCGACGTCCGGGCTCGGGGCGCTGCGGGCCACGGCGGTCATCATGAGGCCCACCGCGGACAGTCCGGCGACGGAGAGCGCTGCCCGGAACGGCGCGGGGCGTCGTTCCATCATCAGGTACAGCACCACGGCACCAAGCGCGGCGGCGGCGTAGAAGAGGTTCGCGTTCATGGATGGGGGGTGGGTGACGGAACCGCCGCCAACGGAGGGTCCGGGCGGTGAAGGTCGGATAATAGGAGGGCACCCACGGGGGCGCAACCGGATCGGCGGGTTCCGGGGTCGGTTACCCTCGGGCGGTGCCCGGCACCCTCCGGAAGACCCTCCCGAACGCCATCACCGTAGCCCGTCTGGCGATGGCGGCGGCCTTCTTCGTGATCATCGGCACCCGGTTGAGCCCTGGGTCCGCCGAGGGCCGGCAGTGGTGGGGGAACGCGGCCTTCATCCTGTTCATCGCGGCGGCGCTGTCGGACATCCTGGACGGCTACCTCGCGCGCCGCTGGCAGGTGGTGACCGACTTCGGCCGGGTGATGGACCCGTTCGTCGACAAGGTGCTGGTGCTGGGCGCATTCGTCTATCTGGCCAGCCCCAAGTTTGCCGAGCCCGAATGGAGCCAGGCGTGGGGCATCGCGCCGCAGGGCGGTCCCATCAACTGCGCCACCGGGGTGGCCAGCTGGATGGTGGTGGTGGTCCTGGCGCGCGAGCTGCTCGTCACCAGCCTGCGTGGGGTGCTCGAAGCCCGAGGGGTGGCCTTTGCCGCCGACTGGTCGGGCAAGGTCAAGATGTTTGCGCAGAGCGCGGCCATCCCCACCGCGTTGTTCATCGCCGTCAATCCGGGGTGCCTGGCGAGCCCAAACTACCGATTCGCCCAAGCGC
>JBJOIF010000035.1:0-8647 GCA_046047335.1 Planctomycetota bacterium
CGTCCGCCGCCATCGCGGCGAACAGCGCGATCAGCATGCCGATCGCCCATCGGCCCACCCACGACGGGCAGCGCATGCCGGCCATCAGGACGCTCATCAGAAACGAGCAGAACGCGAGGTAGCCGGCTCCCGTCAGGTACCGCCCCGGCGCGAGGGGATCCTTCCCCTGCTGCCGAACGAGCAGCACCCCGACCGGCCCCTGCATCGTCCGCTCCCGCCACGCGTCGACCGCGGCCTTGCGCGCCGCCGGATCCGCGGCACGCACCTCCTCGACGTCGATCCACGGGAACGCGTACGCGCCGTCGCGCGGCACGGCGCGCGCGATGCGCTGCCCCAGCTCCGCGTCGGCCGCGAGCGGCTGGACGGCCCAGTCGTAGAGCCGCACGCCGGACCAGCTGACGTAGGCCCACGCGAACGCGGCGAGCGTTCCGACGATCGTTCCGAGGATGATCCGGCGCGTCATGACCGGGAGACTAGCTCACGAGCAGCCGAGACTCGTCCCGGAGGAACGGGACGAATTCACCACTCGGGACCGCCGGAGTACCGGCCGTACACGTCCGCGAGCGCCTGCACCATCTCGCCGAGCGTGCACTTGGCGAGCGCGCCGTCGACCAGCGCAGGCATCACGTTCTGCCCGGCGCGCGCCGCGCCGCGGATTCCGTCGAGGGCGCGCTTCACGCCGTCGGCGTCGCGCGACCTGCGGAACTTCGCGAGGCGGTCACACTGCTCGGTCTCGACGGTGTGCGGGATCTGCAGGATCTCGACCTGCTGCTCCTCGTTGCCATCGGTGTAGGCGTTCATGCCGACCACCAGCCGATCGCCCGCCTCCATCTCCTGGCCGAAGCGGTAGCTCGCCTCGGCGATCTGCCGGCGGAAGTAGCCCTTGTGGATGCCCGCCACGACGCCGCCCATGTCGTCGATCTCGCGGATGTAGCCGTTGGCATCCTTCTCCATCTGGTCGGTGAGCGCCTCGACGTACCAGCTGCCTCCCAGCGGATCGACCGTGCGATGCACGCCGGTCTCGTGCGCGAGGATCTGCTGCGTGCGCAGCGCAACGCGCACGGCGGTCTCGGTCGGCAGGCCGAGGGTCTCGTCCATGCTGTCGGTATGCAGGCTCTGGCACCCGCCGAGCACGCCCGCCATCGCCTGGTACGCGACGCGAACGATGTTGTTGAGGGGTTGCTGCTCCGTGAGGCTGCAGCCGGCCGTCTGCACGTGCGTGCGCATGAGCATGCTGCGCTCGTTCTTGGCGCCGAAACGGTCGCGCATCGCGTGCGCCCAGATGCGGCGCGCCGCGCGCAGCTTGCAGATCTCCTCGAAGAACTCGTTGTGGCTGTTGAAGAAGAAGCTGAGCCGCGGCGCGAACGAGTCGACCGGCAAGCCGCGGCGGATGCACGCGTCCACGTACTCCATGCCGTCGCGGAGCGTGAAAGCCAGCTCCTGCGTCGCGGTGGAGCCCGCCTCGCGGATGTGGTAGCCGGAGATGCTGACCGAGTTCCACTTGGGCAGGTGCTGCGCGGCGAACTCGATCGTGTCCACGACCAGCTTCACGCTCGCCTCGGGCGGATAGATGAACTCGTTCTGCGCGTGGAACTCCTTGAGGATGTCGTTCTGCAGGGTGCCGCCCACGGTGGACCAGTCGATCCCCCGCTCCTTGGCCATGGCCAGATACATGGCCCAGATCACCGCGGCGGGGCCGTTGATGGTCTGGCTGACCGTCACCTCGCCGACCGGGATGTCCGCGTACAGCCGGTGCATGTCCTCGATGGTGCTGATCGCCACGCCGCAGCGGCCCACCTCGCCCGCCGACAGCGGGTCGTCGGAATCGCGACCCATCAGGGTCGGCAGGTCGAACGCGGTGGACAGGCCCGTGTTCGCCTTGGTGCCCTTGGCGTTCTCCAAGAGGTATTTGAAGCGGCGGTTGGTGTCGTCGGCGGAGCCGAAGCCCGCGAACTGCCGCATGGTCCAGAGGCGGCTCCGATACATGGTCGAGTGCACGCCGCGGGTAAAGGGGAACGCGCCCGGCTCGCCGATCCGCGGGTGCGCGCGCGATGGGTCCGAAGGGTCCTGCGTGGGCACCGCCGATGGGCCGTACCGCTCGTCGACCACGTACCCGGAGATGGTCACGGTCTCGGGGTCGACCGCCGGCTTCGACGGGGTGGCTGCGGCTCCGGGGACGGCGGTCTTGTGGGGGGCGGACATGGCCCGATTGTAGGGCGGAGCGATGGATATCCCGCACGCGCTCCCGGCACGCGGCCCACATATGCTCCCCGACCCATGGGAATCCCCGACCGTTCATCCCGGCTGGTTCGCCTCGCCACCGCGTCCGCCGTGCTGCTGGCGGCGCTCGCTGGTTGCGCCCAGAAGCGCCCGGTGCAGTCCGAGGCCGAGCTGATCGCCGAACGGGACGCGCTCCACCGCCAACTGATGACCGAGGGCATGGAGGCCCTGACCGGACTGGTCGAGCGCATGCATGAGCGCCGCACGTCCGACCCGAACGCCACCCTCGACATCCTGGCGATCTCGGGCGGCGGCGACTGGGGCGCGTTCGGCACCGGCTTCCTCCGCGGCTGGAGCGAGGTCACCGACCCGAAGTTCGCGCGGCCGCATTTCGACGTCGTGAGCGGCGTCAGCACCGGAGCGCTGATCGCGCCGTTCGCGTTCCTGGGCACCGAGGCCGACCTCGCCACCGTCGACAACCTGTACCGCAACCCCAAGGGCGACTGGGTGAAGACGCGTGGCCTCCTGTTCTTCCTCCCGGACAACGCGAGCTTCGCCGAGGTGCCCGGCCTCGAGCGGGAGATCGACGCGGTGATCGATGCGCGATTCGCCGAGCGCATCGCCGCGGAGAGCGAGCACGGCCGCATCCTCCTCATCAACACCACCAACCTCGACGACGGCAGCCCGCAGCCGTTCCGTTGGGGGAAGGCCGCGCAGGATGCCGTGCACGAGCACGACCTCACCCGCCTTCGCAACATCCTCCTGGCCTCGAGCGGCATTCCGGCGGCGTTCCCGCCGCGGCAGATCGACGGCTCCATCTACGTGGACGGCGCGGTCACCAGCAACATCATCTACGGCGGCAACGTCAAGCGCGGCATGGGATTCGGCCCGACCTGGAAGCGGATGTACCCCGACGAGCCGGTGCCGACCATCCGCTACTGGGTGGTGCTCAACAACTACGCGCGCGCCCTGCCCCGCACCGTGCAGGCCACCTGGCCGTCGGTCATTGAGCGCAGCTTGGAGGTGGCGGTGCGCGCCTCCACCACGATCGCCCTGCGCCACCTGTATGCCATGACCGAGGCCGCCGAACTCCGCGGCGAGGGCCACATCGAGGTCCGCTGGGTGTCGATCCCGGACACCTGGCGCACGCCGGAGGAGGGCATCTTCAAGGAGTCGACCATGCGGTCCCTCTCGGACCTCGGAATGGAGGTCGGGCGCAATCCGGCCTCGTGGATGACCGAATCTCCCTGAGCCCCGAACGCGAAGCCGGACGGTTCCCCCGGCACCGCCCGTGACCACCCCTCTCGATGCCCACCGCCCCGCCTCGCGCACCGCCCTGGTGGGCGCGTTCGCGGCGCTCTACGTGGTCTGGGGCTCGACGTACCTGGGCAGCAAGTTCGCGATGGCGAGCGTTCCGCCGGCGCTGCTGTCGGCGGTGCGCTTCGCGATCGCCGGCGTCGCCATGGCGGCGATCGGCTTTGCGCTCGGCAAGGTCCGCGCCTCGGACTTCGGGCGGATTCGTTGGTGGCGGAACGGCGCGATCGCCGGCGCGCTGCTCTTCGCAGTGGCGAATGTGCTGGTCTCCGCGGGAGTGCAGCGCATCCCGAGCGGCATTGCCGCACTCATCGTCGGGCTGACGAGCGTGTGGATCGTGCTCTTCGACCGGGCGATCACGAAGGCCGGCGCCCCACCGTGGACGATCGTCCTCGGCCTGGTGTGCGGGCTCGCGGGCGTCGCGATTCTCGGCGGGCCGGGGTGGTCGGCGGCGTCGGCCGCCCTCGACACCACGGGCGTCATGCTTGTCGTCGCCAGCACCGTGGCGTGGGCGTGCGGCACGATGGTCGCGAAACACTCGGAACGGTCGCCTTCGCTCTGGGCGGCGAGCGTGATGCAGATGCTCGGCGGCAGCGCGGCGGCTTTCGTGGTCGCCGCCCTCCTCGAGCGGGACCGATGGCCGACCTGGGAGGCGGTCACGCCGGGATCGCTGTGGGCCATCGCCTACCTCGTCGTGGTCGGATCGCTGATCGGCTTCACCGCCTACGTGTTCCTGCTCCAGCACTGCAGCGCCCAGGCCGTCGCCACCTACGCCTACGTCAACCCGCTGGTGGCGCTCGTCCTGGGCGCGGTGCTCGCCGGGGAACGCGTCCCCGCCCGCACCGGACTTGCGGCACCGCTGATCCTCGGCGCCGTGGCGCTCCTGCAGTTCGTGCGGCCACCGTCACCCGGCGAGCCTCCCATCGAGGAGGAGTGATCCGCACGCGGCGATCGCCCTCAGGCGATCCAGGCGCGCACGTGTCCGGCGTGCACCACCGTCACCACGCGATGGACGCGCCCCAAATGGCTGCGCACCGCCACGTGCTGCTCGAGACCGATGGCCGTCTCCACCTGCTCGATGCGCAGCGACCGGCCAAGCAGGTCCGCTGGCACCCGCTCCGCCTTGACCACGGCTTCCTTGGCGCACCACAGTCGAAGCGGCCAGTGCTGGTCTGACCACGGCAGTGCGGCCTCCCCGGTGCGTTCGGCCAGTTGCCGGAGCGCACGGGCCCCCGGCGCATCGACGGGTTCGGCATCGATGCCGACCAACACAGCCCCCGGACCGGCGATCGCCGCACCGCCCAGGCCCACCGTGTGCGCCAAGGCCAGCGGCGGTGCGCCGTCGCCGTCGAACCGCGGTGCGCCGTGGACGTCGTGCACGACCGGTGCGCGCTGCCACGGCGCATCGCCGTAGGCCGCGCGCCATGCGCCGATGGCCTCGGCCAACGCCGCGCGGCTCGCCAGCCGCGCCGCCGCGCGCTGTGCCGCACGCGTGCCGCCCTCGAGCGGCGCGGGCGCGCACCAGCGCATCACCGTTCCCGACTCACTCGGCAAGTTTGACCGCCCCTGCAGCCCACTCCTCGAAGCTCTTCTCGACGCTTCCCCACTCGGACATCTTCTCGAGGCCGAATCGGCTGGTCGCCCGGGACTCGCGGGCGCTCGCCAGCACCTGGCCCGATGCACCGTCGCGCAGCGTGATCACGGCCACGGCGTACCCGTAGCCCGTGCGCCCGACCTGCGACTGGGGAGCGATGTTGCGAAGCGGCAGGTTCGGCACCGCACGGATGATGCGAGCGTCCACCACGATGGCACCTGCCGCCGGCGCCTGGGCGCGGGTGAATTTGCCGTCGAAGGCCTTCTGCAGGTCGTCGCGGAACTTCCCGGGAAGCGCCGCGACGTCCGCGTCGTCCACATCGCGTCCCTGCGTGGCGTCCGCGTCCATCGACACCGGCTGCACGAACACCGAGCGGTACGCCGTCCAGTCGACGCCGGGCGTGCGGGTGACCTGCGGGCCCTCATCGAAGCCCTGCGCGGCCAGCGGGTCGTTGTTCAGCAACTGCCCCACCCGACCGCGGCATCCGGTGCCGGGAAGGGCGAGCGCGAGCGACAGGAGCGAGGCGAGGAGAACGGCCGTTGGGGACGCGTAGCGCATCCGCAAAAGGCTATCACGCCGAGAAGTAGCCGGCCCCGGGGTGGTGCACCACCAGTGCGCTGGTGGACTGCTCGGGATCGATCTGCCAGTTCTCGGTGAGCGTGCAGCCGATCCGCTCCGGGCGCAGGAGCCTCCACAACTTCTCCTGGTCGCTCATGTCCGGGCAGGCCGGGTATCCGAAGCTGTACCGGCAGCCGCGGTACTTCTGCTGGAACAGCTCGCGGATCCGCGGGCTGTCGTCGTGGCCGATGCCGAGTTCGGCTCGCATCCGCTTGTGCCAGAGCTCCGCGAGCGCCTCGGCGCACTCCACCCCGAAGCCGTGCGCGTACAGGTACTGCTGGTAGTCGTTGGCCTCGAAGAGCCGCTTGGCGCGTTCGCTGGCGCGTGCCCCCATGGTCACGCACGTGAATCCGACCACGTCGCGCTCGCCGGAGTCGATGCCACGGAAGAAGTCGGCGATGCACAGCCTGCGACCCGAACGTTGACGGGGGAACACGAACCGCTCCAGCTCGCGACCGGGGTCGGTGGGGTCGAAGACCAGCAGCGCATCCCCATCCGCCGCGCACGGGAACCAGCCGTAGACGACCTTCGGCTCAAGGAACGCGGCGCCGGAGGAACGCGCCTCCTCCTCAAGCCTTGCCAACGCCGGAATCGCCTCGCGCTCAAGCAGTGCGTCGTACTCGCCGGCGGACAGCGCCCCGGGCTTCAGGCCCCACTGCCCACGGAACAGCGCATTGCGGTTGATGAACGGGAACACCTCGTCGAGATCCACCCGGTCGACCACTCGCGCGCCCCAGAACGGCGGTTCAGGGATGCGCTCCACCGGATCGACCGCGCCGGCGGGTCGCGCCGCGTCGGTGCCGCCGGACCCTTGCTCGCCGCGCGACGCCGCCCCGCCGTCCACGGCCTCCGCCACCGCCACGCCGCCGCCCGCGACGGCGTCCCCGCCGGCCGCGACGGCGCGGGACGCGGCGACGCGCGCGTCCACCGCGCGGCGCTTTCCCAGCCGTTCGTCGATGGCCGCATCGACCGCCGCCAGCGTGCCCGACGCCAGCGCATCGCACACGGCCATGCCCTCGAACGCATCCTTGCCGTAGTACAGCGGCCCTCGGTAGATGCCGCGCAGGTGCCCTTCGGCGTAGTGGCGCGTGAGCGCGGCCCCGCCCAGGAGGACGGGCACGCGGATGCCGCGCTCGTTCATCTCGTGGAGGTTCTGCTCCATCACCGCGACGCTCTTCACGAGCAGGCCGCTCATGCCCAGCGCGTCGGCCTTCGTGCGCTCGACCGCCTCGAGCATGGCCGAGAGCGGCTGCTTGATGCCGATGTTGTGCACCTCGAACCCGTTGTTGGTCAGAATGATGTCCACCAGGTTCTTGCCGATGTCGTGGACGTCACCGCTGACCGTGGCCAGCACCACGCGCGCCTTGGCCTTGCCCGAGGCGCCGGCCTTCTCCATGTGCGGCTGCAACAGCGCCACGGCCTTCTTCATCACCGTGGCGCTCTGCAGCACGAAGGGCAGCTGCATCCTGCCCTCGCCGAAGAGGTCGCCGACCACCTTCATGCCGGCCAGCAGGTGCTCGTTGATGATCTCGAGCGGCCCGAAGCGCTCGAGTCCGCGCTCGAGCGTCGCCTCGAGCCCCTTGTCCTCGCCGTCGATGATGTGCCGCCGGAGCGCCTCCTCCACGGGTAGGTCGGCGAGCCCGGCACGCACCTCCTGCACCTCGTCGCCCTCGGGGAAGAGGCCGATGAAGTGCAACAGCGGGTCGAACGACTCCGGCATGCCCTCCGGCCGATCGGCACCGCGGCGGTCGAAGACCAGCCACCGGGCGGCCTCCCACTGCTCGGGCGGGATTCGGTTCTGCGGGAGGATCTTGCTCGCGTGCACGATGGCTGCCGTGAGGCCGCGCGCGCGCGCCTCGTGCAGGAACACGCTGTTGAGGACCGCCCGCGCCGAGGCCTTCAGCCCGAAGCTGATGTTGGACAGCCCCAGCAGGATCTGGCAGCGCGGGAACCGCTCCGCGATGCGGCGGATCCCCTCGAGCGTCTCCAGACCAAGGCGCCGGTCCTCCTCGTTCCCCGTGGCGATGGTGAAGGTGAGCGGGTCGAAGAACAGGTCCTCCTCGTCGAGGCCCCACTTGCCGGTGAAGAGCCCGTGGATGCGCTCCGCGATCGCCAGCTTGCGGTCGGCGGTCTTCGCCATGCCCGCCTGAGGGTCTTCGTCGATGGTCAGTGCCACGCAGGCCGCGCCGTAGCGGCGCAGCATCGGGCAGATCTCGTCGAGCCGGCGCTCCCCGTCCTCGAGATTGATGCTGTTGACGATGCATCGCCCGCCCGCGCGCTTCAGGGCCGCCTCAATGACGTCGGCCTGGGTGCTGTCGACCATCAGCGGCGCATTGACGTGCTGCACGAGCCGACCGGCGACCTCGGCCATGTCGGACACGCCGTCGCGGCCCACGAAGTCGACGCAGACGTCGAGCAGGTGGCTGCCATCGCGCATCTCCTCCTTAGCCATGCTGACGATGCCGTCCCAGTCGCCGGAGTCGAGGAGCCGCTTGAACTTCCTGCTGCCGTTGGCGTTGGTGCGCTCCGCGACGATCAGGAAGCTGTTGTCCTGCCGGAACTCGGTGAATCCATAGAGGCTGGAACAGCCGGGTGTGCGCACCGCGGCCCGCGTGACCGGAGTACGGGTGCCGACCACGTCGCGCAGGGCGGCGATGTGGCCGGGCGTGGTGCCGCAGCAGCCACCCACGATCCCGGCTCCGAACTCGTCGACGAAGCGGCGCATGGCCGCGCCAAACGCATCGGCGCGAAGCGGATACTCGGTCCGGCCGTCCACCAAGATCGGAAGGCCGGCATTGGGGATCACGCTGAAGGGCCGATCCCAGTGCCGCGAGAGGTACGACAGGTGCTCCGCCATCTCCGTGGGGCCGGTGGCGCAGTTGAGCCCGAGGCTCGCGATCG
>JBJOIF010000036.1:0-7435 GCA_046047335.1 Planctomycetota bacterium
CTCGCTGGCCCTGGCGCAGGCCGCCCGCGCGACGGCGCTGCTTGCCGGGCGCGACCACTGCATCCCCGATGACGTGGTGGGCAACGTGCTCCCCGTATGTGCGCACCGCGTGGTGAGCCGGACGTACATGCACCAGGGAGACGTGCAGACGACGCGCCGGATCCTGCAGCAGGTCCTCGAGCAGGTGGCCAGCCCCGCATGAGCGCCCGTCCACCCGCGGTGGTGCTGCTCTCCGGCGGGATGGATTCGGCCGTGGTGCTTGCGCACCTGCGCGCCGAGGGGTTCGACTGCCACGCCCTGAGTTTCGACTACGGCCAGCGTCACCGCGTGGAGCTCGAACGCGCGGCGGAGCTCGCGGCGGTGCTCGGCGCGGCGAGCCATCGGGTGGCGCGCATCGACCTGCGCGTGTTCGGGGCGAGCGCGCTGACGGCCGACATCGCGGTGCCGAAGGGGCGCGACGTCGAGCATGCGCAGGGCATTCCGGTCACGTACGTGCCCGCACGGAACACCATCTTCCTTGCGCACGCGCTCGCGATGGCCGAGTCGATCGGCGCGCGCGACATCGGCATCGGCGTGAACGCGATCGATTATTCCGGCTACCCGGATTGCCGGCCGTCGTTCGTCGAGGCGTTCGAGCGGCTTGCCAATCTGGCCACCCGTGCGGGCGTCGAGGCGCTCGAACGGGGCGAGCGCTGGGTGCGGGTGCGCACGCCGCTCCTGGAGCTCTCCAAGGCGGCGATCGTCCGCCGCGGACGCGAGCTCGGGGTTCCCCTGGAACGCACCATCAGCTGCTACGACCCGGGCGCCCACGGCGAGCCGTGCGGCCGATGCGACGCCTGCCAGCTGCGCGACCGCGGGTTCCGGGACGCGGGGTGAGGCTGTCCCCGACCGGGCGTACAGGGCAATGATCGTGGAGACGATGCCCGACAGCGCCGCCATCTTCCAGATCCTCGTCCGGGAGCATGCCGATCGGCTGCTCGCGTACCTGCGTGCGGCGGCGCCGGCGGCGGCGGTGGACGACCTGTTCCAGGACACGGTGCTCGTGGCGTGGAGGCGGCTTGACCACTACGACCGCTCCCGGCCCTTCGGGGCGTGGCTGCGCGGCATCGCCCGCAACATCGTGATGGACCACCGCTCGCGGATGTGGCGCGAGCGGTCGGTCGACGAGGCCACGCTCGACGGGATCGACCGCCGGGCATCCGTCCATGACGCAGGCGATGCCGAGGACTTCCGCGAGCGGCTTGTGCACCTCGACGAGTGCATCGCCGGGCTTCCGGACGAGTACCGCACGGTGATCCACCATGCCTATCGACTCGATGCCTCCGTGGCGCAGGTGGCCGGCGAGGTCGGAGCCAGCGTCGAAGCGGTGAAGAAGCGGCTGCAGCGCGCACGGGCGATGATCGCCGCGTGCATGGAATCGAAGGGAGCGACGGCATGAACGGGAGCGGCACGCCGGCCACCGGCAACCATCGGGACGACCATGAGTCCACCGCGGCCGATCGCTGGATCGGAGGCCTGATCGCTCACCGCACGGCCGATGATGCGGCCCGCGTGGGCGCGCTGGTCGATCGTGCAATCGCGCGCCTCGACCACGGGCACCCGTCCGCCCGGCGGGCGCATCGATGGGCGTTGCCCCGCTGGCGCACGCCGCTGGCCGCCGCCGCATCGGTAGTGCTGGTGGCCGGGGCGGCACTGCTGGTGGGGCCGCGGCCCGCCTCGGCGCATGCCATGCTGCGTGCGGCGCGCACGGCGGAATCCACCCCCATGGACCGCCGCTACTCGATCGAGCTCACGTTCCCGCTTCGCCCCGACGGTGGGGAGCGCCCGGTGGCCGCGGGCACGCTGGACGTCTCCGCGACCGGCGACGTTCGGCTCGACCTGGTCATGCCCGATGGCATGCGGATGGTGCGGGCCCGCGGCCCGGCAGGGGCGTGGGTCCTCGATCCTGAGGGGAACGTGCGGACCGTGCCCGGGGATGCGCGGTGGCCGAAGTTCATCGAGACACCCGAGGGCGACTTGCTGGTCGATCGGCTCGACGCCCTGCTCGGGGACATCGGTGCCTTCTATTCCATCTCGCGCTGCGATGCGGACGGCGAGCTCCGCCTGTGCGCGCAGCGGGCCTCGGACGAGTTTGGCGGTCCCGACCGCATCGAGCTGGTCCTCGATCGGGCGTCCATGACCGTCCGGCGTGCCGAAATGATCGGCCCGATGGCCCCGCGGCCGCACGGTGTCGATGGGAGCCGACGCGGCGTCGAGGACGGCCCGCCCGGGCCGCACCGGCGGCCGGGGCCAGAGAAGGTGGTGATCGAGCGCGCCGACGTGCCCGGCGGCGGGTTCGGTTCCGCGTGGTTCCTCCCGCCGTCGCCCCCGGTGGGAGAGGCATCGGGGCCGCCGGACGGGCGAGGCCCGCACGGTCCGCCGCCGCACGACGGTCCGCCGCCGCACGGCGGTCCGCCCGCTAGACGTCGAGGTTCTTGACCTCGAGGGCGTGCTTCTCGATGTAGGCGCGCCGCTGCTCGACGTTCTCGCCCATCAGGATCGAGAACAGCTGGTCGGCCTCGCTGGCGGCGTCCCAACTCACGCGCAGCAGGGTGCGGCGCGCGGGATCCATGGTGGTCTCCCAAAGCTGCTCGGCCTCCATCTCTCCCAGGCCCTTGAAGCGCTTGACCTCAATGCCCCGGCGGCCGACCTCGTGCAGCACCTTCAGGATGCTGGGGACGTTGGGGGCCTCCGCGAACGACGTGCTGCCATCCTTCTCGTGGCGAACCTTCCACGCGTAGCGGGTGGGCAGCCGTTCGCCGGTGACGCTCTCTTCCTGCACCAGCGCCCAGTCGTCGATGGCGATCCGCTCGGCGGCGAGCACGCCGAACAGGCGCTCGAGTTCCTTGTTCTCGTGGAGCGCCCGCAGCTGCGCCGGGCGGGTGGCCGGTGCGCCTGGCGCCGCGGGCGCGGTGCGTGCGGCGTCCGCGAGCTCAAGTCCCTGCTCGGTCATGAAGCGCAGGGCGTCGGCCTCGGTGAAGAACAGGGCGTCGCCGCCGGCCCAGGTCACCTGCCATCCCGGGAGGTGGCCCTCGCCCGTCGGGTCGTCCTGGCGCGCCGCCAGGAGCCGGGTGAATGGGATGCCTCGCCGCTGCGAGACGGTGACCAGCTCGTCGAGCCGGTTCAGGGTCCGCACCAGGGGGCGCACGCGCTCAGCGGGAATCTCATGCTCGGCATCGCCCGAAGCGTCGCGCACCGCCAGCGCGCAATGCTTGAGCGCCAGCTCGACCAGCGTGTCGCCCATCTCGCGATCGTTCAGCACGTACTCCGCCTGCTTGCCGCGCGCCACCTGGTAGAGGGGCGGCTGCGCGATGAAGATGCGACCGCGCTTGACCAGCTCGGGCATCTGCCGGAAGAAGAACGTGAGCAACAGCGTGCGGATGTGGCTGCCGTCGACGTCGGCGTCGGTCATGATGATGACCCGACCGTAGCGCAACTTGGCGGCGTCGAAATCCTCGCCGATGCCGCACTGCAGCGCCTGGATCAGCGTGCGAATCTCCTCGAACCCGAGCACCTTGTCGAGCCGTGCGCGCTCGACGTTCAGGAGCTTGCCGCGCAGCGGCAGGATCGCCTGGTGCACGTGGTCGCGCCCGCCCTTGGCGCTGCCGCCTGCGCTGTCGCCCTCGACGATGAAGAGCTCGGTCCGCTCGACGTCGTTGCTGGAGCAGTCGGCGAGCTTGTGCGGCATGCCGCCGGAGTCGAGCGCACCCTTGCGCTTGATCAGCTCCCGTGCCTTGCGGGCGGCCTCGCGCGCCTCGGCGGCGAGCCGTGCGCGGTTGCAGATGCCCTTGGCCTCGGCCGGGTGCTCCTCGAGCCAGGCGCCGAGGAGCTCGTTGAGCGCACCGCTCACGAACGGACCGACCTCGGGGTTGAGGAGCTTCTCCTTGGTCTGGTTGTTGAACGTGGGGTTCTTCAGCTTGACGCTGACGATCGCCGTGAGGCCCTCGCGCAGGTCCTCGCCCGTGACCTGGTCCTTGCCGTCCTTGAAGATGCCGTTGCGCCGCGCGTAGCCGTTGATGGCCACGGTGAGCGCCTGCTTGAACGCGGTCACGTGCGTGCCGCCGTCGCGGTTGGGGATGTTGTTCCCGAACGCGAGCAGCAACTCGTTCATGGCGTCCGTGTACTGCATCGCCACGTCGGCGCGCATGCCGCTCTCCGCATCCTCGCGGGTGACGGCGATCACCGGTCCCTGCGGGTTCTTCGCGGAGTTGAGGTGGCGCACGTACCCGGCGAGGCCATCGGCGGCATGGAAGACCACCTCGCGGAGCTTGCCGTCGGCATCGACGCGCTCGTCGCGGAGCACGATCCGCACCCCGGGGTTCAGGAAGCTCAGCTCGCGGAGGCGGTGCTCGAGGCGCTCGAACTGGAAGTTGGTGTCCGCGAAGATCTCGTGGTCAGGCTTGAAGCTGATGCGGGTGCCGTTGCGGCTTCCGGCCGGGCGCTCGCGGACCACGTGGAGCGGCTCGGTGACCGCCCCGCGCGCGAAGGCGATGCGATGGGTCTTCGTGCCCTTGTCGACCTCGACCTCGGTCCACTCGCTGAGGGCGTTCACGCACTTGATGCCCACGCCATGCAGGCCGCCCGACACCTTGTACGCGTTGCCGTCGAACTTGCCGCCGGCGTGCACCTCGGTGAGGATCACCTCGACCGCCGGGCGTCCGTCGATGGCCGGGTTGTCGTGCTTCATCGGGTCGACCGGCATGCCGCGCCCGTCGTCCTGCACCGTGCAGCTTCCGTCGACGCCGATCGTCACCAGGACCTCGGTGGCGTACCCGGCCATCACCTCGTCGATGGAGTTGTCGACGCACTCGTACACCAGGTGGTGCAGTCCCTCGGGGCCGGCGCCGCCGACGTACATGCCCGGACGCTTGCGGATGGCCTCCAGTCCCTCAAGGACCTGGATGGTGGACGACGTGTAGTCCTCGGCCGACGGAGCCCCGTTCTGGGACGCGGCGGACGAGGCGCTCCGGGCCTCGGGAGTGGGGGTGGTCTCAGGCATTGCGGTAGGAGGGAAAGTGTACCCGAACCCCCTGTGCTCCCTGCTGGTTTTGCGGGATTTCGCTGGCCCGCCACCGGGTGCGGAGGGGCGTAAACTGCAGGGGTCGCCAAGGCACTGCCGATCCATGGATGGACGCGGCGATCCCGCCCCGCAGGGCGGGCGTACAGGTGGTTGTCCGGGCCCATCCGGGCCTTGCCGCAAGGATGCTCCCCATGACCCCACGTGACACGCCATCGGGCACGCAGCGCAACGGTGCCCTCGACGACGCCACGCAGCGCGGCGCATCGCTGGCCAGGCGGACCTTCGTGTTCTTCGGGGCGATGTTCGTGGCGGGGTGCGCGTCGAGCCGCTCGGCCCAGGTGGCGTCGGGTCGTCTCCCGGGGATCGACTGGTGCGCCATCCCGGACCCGGAACCCGACATGCCGCCGGGAGCCGTCTGCACGGCGCCGGCGCCCGCGCCCGGCGCTGGCGCGAAGGCGTCCGCGCCTGCGGTGGCCGCCAAGCCGGAAGTGTGCATCCCCGGGCCGGTGCCGTTTGCGCGCCCGCGCACGGAATGGACTCGCGCGAAGGCGGACTACTCGGGCATGGACCGGATGCTTCCGCCCAAGTGGATCACCGTGCACCACGACGGGATGACGCCCTATTGGGGCAAGACCTCGTCGGAAGCCAAGGCGCGCTTGGAGTGGATCCGCACCGGGCACCGGGGCCGCGGGTTCGGCGACATCGGCTACCACTACATCATCGATCGCGAGGGCGTGGTCTGGCAGGGGCGGGACGTCACCCGCTGGCAGGGCGCGCACGTCTCCAAGTGCAACGAGCACAACGTGGGCGTGATGTGCATGGGGAACTTCGTCCTGCAGTCGCCGAGCGATGCGCAGGTCGCTGCCCTCAACCGCACCGTCGCGCAGCTGCGCGCGCGATACGGGATTCCCGCCGCCAACGTGCGGACGCACCGCGAATGGCCGGGCGCGCGCACCGCGTGCCCGGGCGACAGCCTGCAGGCACGCGTCCGCCAGCTGCGCAAGGATGGGTTCAAGGCGTGATCGAGCCGGCCGCCGAGGCTGCTCGCGAACCGACCGGCGGGATCGGCCTGATGCTGGCGGCCATCGTCGGCATGGCCGTGGTCGGCGTGCTCGCGTGGCGGGCGGTGCAGCGGCAGGAGCGTGGGGATGCGGCGCTCGAGGCGAAGCTGAAGGCCGACGACGAACGTGCCGCCGAGGGACGGCGGATGGACGGCACCGGCAACGGTTGAGCGTCGAGAGGCGTCGCGCCGACACGGCACGGCCAACGCGAGGTCGAACGTCCGACTCGAAGCGAATGACCGACCGGGGTCAAAGAGAACACCCGACGGGGATGAGCCCGTCGGGTGCAGATACTCCCTTTGAGGAGGGAGGAGGGAAAGGCGAGTTGTGTCCCTTTTCGCGTCCTCTCCTGACTGGGGCAATGTAGCCCCGAAATTCCGGTGCGCAAGGAATTCGGACCCGATTGTGGGAGGTGGAGTGGCGCCCAATAATCTGTGCTTTCGTCCGTAGACTTCCCGCGTGCTTCCCGACCTGCAGTACGCGGCCATCCGCTTCGAAAACTTCGTCTCGGAGATCCTCCTCCCGGCCGCGTTCCCGGCGCGCACTCCGCTGACGGTCGGGGTCTGGCAAACGCCGGATCGCGTGACGCCGGACGTGGCCATCGCCCAGGCCTTCGCGCCGGTCGAGCTCGGCTGGCGGTGGGGTCCCGTCTGGAGCTCCGCGTGGTTCCGCCTGCGGGGCGAGCTGCTGCCGTCGATGGCGGGCAAGCGCGTGGCGCTTCGGTTCTCGCCGGGCACCGAGGCGCTCCTCTGGAAGGACGGCGTGCCGTTCCAGGGGTTCGATCCCTATCGCGACTTGGCGTTCCTGTGGGACCGCGCGCCCGAGGGGGCGTCGGTCGACCTGCTGGTGGAGGCCGCGTGCAACCTTCCGCTCGGCATCAGCACGTTCTGGTGGGAGAGCCCCGAGCACCACGCGCGGTGGCGAGAGGCGAACCCCGGTCGACTGGAATCGGCCGAGCTGGTGGTGGTGGACGATGCCGTGTGGCGCTTCGCGCAGGGGTTCGACACCGCGCGAAAGCTGCTCGCGACGCTGCCCGAGCACGAGGCGCGCGCCCACGAGCTTGACCGCGGGCTGCGCGCGCTGATGCAGCGGATCCCCGTTAAGGCGTCGCCCGCGGCGATGCACGCGGCGTGCACGGCCGCGTTCCCGGAGCTCGCGGCGCTCCTCATGGGCCGTGGCCCGACCACGTCCGTCACCTGCGACGCCGTGGGCCACGCGCACATCGACACCGCGTGGCTCTGGCCGATCGCGGAGACCAAGCGCAAGTGCCTGCGCACGTTCGCGAACGTGCTGCGCCTGCAGGAGCGCTACCCGA
>JBJOIF010000037.1:0-4249 GCA_046047335.1 Planctomycetota bacterium
TGCATCCGGTGCATGGTGTTCCTTCCTGAGTTGCGCAGGAGAACGGGGTTGTCTCGGATGCCGGTCGACCCGACTCGCATGCACCCACGCGGGTGCTGCCTACGGTGACGCCTTCGTTGCGGACTTTGACCGCATTCCTCCGGGCATCCGAGTGGCCGCGTCGTGTGCGGCCGCGGGCACGATAGCCGCGATTCCGGCGCGCGGCAGCAACGGTCGCCAGTTCGACGCCGATCGGCGCGATTCCCCGCTCACTACCATGCGTCCCGTCCCGGAGGACCCCATGGCCGACGCGAACCAGACCGAAGCCCTCATCGCCGCCTTCCGCTCGGACCACGAGCGGGTGAAGAAGGAGGTCCAGAAGGCCGTCGTGGGCCACGAGGAGATCATCGACGGCATCCTGGTGTGCCTCTTTGCGGGCGGGCACTGCCTGCTCGAGGGCGTGCCGGGCCTCGGCAAGACGCTCCTCATCCGCAGCCTCTCGCAGGCGCTGCAGCTGAAGTTCGGGCGCATCCAGTTCACGCCCGACCTGATGCCCGCCGACGTCACCGGCACCACGATCGTGGTGGAGACTCCCGAGGGCCGCGACTTCCAGTTCCGCAGGGGCCCGCTCTTCGCGCAGATCGTGCTGGCCGACGAGATCAACCGCGCCACCCCCAAGACGCAGAGCGCGCTGCTGGAAGCCATGCAGGAGCGCAGCGTCACCGTGGGCGGCGTCACCCACCAGCTCGACAAGCCGTTCTTCGTGATGGCCACGCAGAACCCCATCGAGCAGGAGGGCACGTACCCGCTGCCCGAGGCGCAGCTCGACCGCTTCTTCTTCAAGCTGGAAGTGGGCTATTCCACCCGCGCCGACCTGCGCGAGATCCTCAACCGCACCACCGCCGGGGCGATGGACGAGCCGCACAAGGTGATCGACGCCGAGACCATCCTGCGCCACCAGAAGCTGGTGCGCGCCGTGCGGATCGCCGACCAGGTGCAGGACTACGCGGTGCGGCTGGTGCTGGCCACGCACCCGCGCGGGCAGTTCGCCACGCCGCTCGTCAACCAGTTCCTGCGCTTCGGCGCCAGCCCCCGCGCCGCGCAGACCATTGTGCTGGGCGCGAAGGTGAAAGCGCTGCTTGCGGGCCGCGCCTCGGTGGCCGCCGAGGACATCAAGGCCGTGGCCGTGCCGGCGCTGCGCCACCGCGTGCTCATGAACTTCGAGGCCGAGGCCGAGGGCCGCGGCGCCGACGAGATCGTCACCAACATCCTGGAGACGGTGCCGGCGTCGAGCCCCGACTTCGCGGGCGCACGCTGAGCCATGCGCTGGCAGTTCCGCCGCGCCTCGACGTTCCAGCAGCAGGCGCGGCTGGCGGTGACGCTGGCGTGGATCGCGGGCTACACAAACGTCGTGGCGTTGGTCGCGTGCGGGCTGGCGGTCTCGAACCTCACCGCCACCACGAGCCGGGTCGGGCAGTCGCTGGGCACCGGTGACGCGGCGGCGATCGGCCTGCTCGGCTGGGTGCTGGGGTGGTTCCTGCTCGGCGCGTTCGTGTCCGGCATGCTGGCGGCGCTCGCGCGCGTGCGCGGGTGGGGACGCGTGCACGGATGGCCGATGGCGATCGAGGCCATCACGCTGACCGTGTTCGCGGTGTGCATCGAAGTGTTCGCCGAGCACCGCGCCACGCCCGACGAGGTGATGGCCGGGCACCTCCTGTGGGTGACCACCGCCAGCGGGTGCTTCTCGATGGGCCTGCAGAACGCGACGATCACCCGGATCTCGGGGGGCGTGGTGCGCACCACGCACGTCACCGGCGTGATCACCGACCTGGGGCTCGAACTCGCCAAGGCTGTGGCGCCGCCGCCGGCCGCTCCCGATGCGCCGCCGATTCCGTCCGGGTGGCGCGGGTGGGTGGCGACGCACCAGCGGCTGATCCTGCTCTCCTGCATCCTGGCGAGCTTCACGTTCGGCGGCCTGCTGGCGCCCGTGGCGTACCGGGCGATGGAAGGGTGGATGATGTTCGCACCGGTCGCGTTCCTGCTGTGGATCATCTTCCAGGACCGCGTGAACCCGATCCGTGGCGAAGCGCCGTAGGCGGACTGGCCGCGCCGCTCACTCGGTGCCGGGGATGCGCTCCCAGCGGATGTCCGCCGATGGATCGGCCGACGGCAGTGGACCGCGCGTGCGCTCGGCGTCCGGATTGCCGCGGTCGGCGGGGATCGTCACGCGCATGACCGTGCCGTGCGGCGAGCGCTCGCGATGCTCCACCGCGCCGCCGTGCAGTTCGGCCAGCTTGCGCGCCACCGCCAGCCCCAGCCCGGTGCCGCGCTGGCCCTTGGTGCTCGCGAAGGGCTCGAACAGCCGCCCGCGGATCGCCGCGGGCACGCCCGGGCCATCGTCCTCGACGTCCACCGTGAACTGGCCGCCGCCGGGTGCAAGCCCGCAGCGGATCCATACCCGACCAGTGCGCTCGGGCGCGGCATCGATGGCATTGGCCAGCAGGTTGAGGAGCGTCTGGTGCATGGCGTTCGCATCGAACGGTGCCGGAGGCAGTCCGTCGGGCACCTCCACGAGCAGGCCGACGCGGCGACGCTCGGCGGTCGACTGCATGAGGGCGGCCACCTCGCGCACGGACTCACCGAGATCGGCCTCGGCGACCTCGAGCGGCCGGTCCTTGGCGAAGGCCAGCATGTTCATGACCAGCCACGACACGCGGTCGAGGTTGCGCGCGACGATGGGCCACCCCTCCCGCGCCATCGCCAGGTCGCCGCGACGCAGGGCGAGTTCGACCGCGTCGGCGCCGCTGCGCAGGCCCTGGAGCACGTTCTTGATGCCGTGGCTGAGCGTGGCCACGGTTTCGCCGATCGCCTGCAGCCGCTCGGGATCGTTCTCCGCGGGCGGTGGATCGCCGGGACCGCCCACCTCGGCCACGCGCAGCTGCGTGCAGCCGCAGCCGATGACGTCGCCCACCCGGAGCGCCACGCGGCCGTCGATGCGACGTCCGTTCACGAAGGTGCCGTGCGTGCTGCGCAGGTCGCGCACGTGCCACGTCCCTTGCGCGGGCGTGAGTTCGGCGTGGCGCCGGCTGACGCTCGGGTCGCGCGAGCCGAGCGCCTCGGTGCTGCGGCCGATGAGTTGGGGCTCGGTGTCCGGCAGCACGTGCCGCATCCCCGCGTCCGGACCGGCGATGACGTGGAGGGCGAGCATCACTCCTCGGCGAGCAGGCGGCGCAGCCCATCGGCGCGCTCGCGGTCGACGGTGATCAGCGCTTGTTCCGGGTCGCTGGTGCAGCGGCGATCGCCGAGTCGGAAGCAGGCAACGCCCAGGATGAATCGCGCGTGCGCATTGCCGCCATCCTCGGCCACGGCCCGCTCGGCGAGCGCGCGAGCCTCGGCCAATCGCCCCGCCTTCAGTTCCTCGACGGCCAGCTTGGTGTGCGCGGCGGACGCCGCCGGCCCCTGGCCGTGCTCCGTGGCGGCGCGGTACGCCTCCAGCGCGCCGGCGGCATCGCCCGACGCCTCGAGCGTGGAGCCGCGGTGCGCATGGGCCGAGTCGTGCGTCGGGCGCAGCGCGATGGCGCGATCGAACGCCTGCACGGCCTCGGCGTGGCGGCCGAGCCGTTGGTACGCGTAGCCGAGCGATGCGAACGCATCGGCATCGTCCGGCCGCGCGCGCACGACCTCGTCGAAGCGCTGCGCGGCGTCGCCCCAGCGCTGCCGCTCCAGGGCATCGCGGCCGAGCACCACCTTGGCCTCGGCAATCGATGGATCGATCCGCAGCGCGGCGGTGGCGTGCTCGACGGCCGCCTCGCGCTGTCCGGCGATCCACTGCAGCACCGCCATCGATGCCTCGACGTGTGCGCCCTCAGCGCCCGCGGCACGGGCCGCGGAGAGTGCCACCAGCGCCTCGGCGGGCTTGCCGTCGTCGGCCAGCGCATCGGCCAAGGCCACCGCCGCGAGCGCCTGGCGGGCGTCGGCCGCTATGGCCTGGCGGAAGGCTTCCATGGCCTCCGCGCGCATGCCTGCGCCCATCTGCGCGTGGCCGAGCGCGTGCAGCGCGTGGGCTCGCCGCGAAGGGTCTTGCATGGCGGGCGTGGCGAGCGCGGCGTTGGCGGCCTCGATCGCTTGAGCGTGCTCGCCGAGCGCGGCAAGCGCGATGGCCAGGTTGGTCCACGCGCCGGCCAACTGCGACTCGATGGCGATCGCCTGGCGGTAGGCCGTGGCTGCGGCGGCGTGGTCGCCGGCCCGTTGTGCCGCGACGCCCGCCTGA
>JBJOIF010000038.1:0-7481 GCA_046047335.1 Planctomycetota bacterium
GGCGTTCTCGCAGCGCTGGGGCTGGGACTGCTGCACCGACGACTGGCACGACCTGCTGGACGACCCCCAGGTGGGCCTGGTGGACAACTGCACGCCGAACCACCTCCACGCGGAGATCTCGATCGCCGCCTTGGAGGCCGGGCGGCACGTGGCGTGCGAGAAGCCGCTGGCGGGCACGTTGGACGATGCCCGGGCCATGCGTGACGCCGCCCGCAAGGCCGCGAGGCGGGGCGTGCGGACGTTCGTGTGGTTCAACTACCGGCGCTGCCCGGCGGTCGCGTTCGCGCACCGCCTGGTGCACGAGGGACGCGTTGGCCGCATCTTCCACGTTCGGGCGTCGTACCTGCAGGACTGGGGCGGCCCATCCACCCCCTTGCTGTGGCGCTTCCAGGGCAAGCTGGCCGGAAGCGGCGCCCACGGCGACCTCAACGCGCACCTGGTCGACATGGCGCGGTTCGTGACCGGCGAGGAGATCACCGAGGTGGTCGGCGCCATGGAGGAGACGTTCGTCAAGGAGCGCGAAGTGGTAGAGGCGACGTCCGCGGCGGCGGTGCGCTCGGCGACGCGCGGGAAGCGACGGCGCACCGGCAAGAGCACAGTGGACGACGCCGTGCTGTTCCTGGCGCGGCTGTCGGGCGGTGCGGTGGCGAGCTTCGAGGCCACCCGGCTGGCCACCGGCAACCAGAACCGCAACGCGATTGAGGTCAACGGGGAGAAGGGAAGCCTCCGGTTCAACTTCGAGCGGATGAACGAGCTGGAGTGGTGGGATCACACGCTTCCGGAGCGCATGCGGGGGTGGACCCGCATCATGTGCACCGATCCATCGCACCCGTACGCCGGCAACTACTGGCCAGCGGCGCATGTCCTCGGCTACGAGCATGGCTTCGTCAGCCAGGCGGCCGACGTGGTGACGGTGCTCGGCGGCGGCCGGCCCCAGGTGGCGATCCCCGACTTCGAGGACGCCTGGAGGACGCAGTGCGTCCTCGATGCCGCCGTGCGCTGCGCGCGCACCCGTCGCCCGGTGCGCGTGTAGCCTTCCGCGCATGCCCACGCGCATGCTTCTGGCCATCCTGATCGGCACGGTCCTCGCGTTCTCGTGGGGCGCAGTCTCGTGGACGTCCGGCATGTACGACTCGGCCATCCGGCCCATGCCCGGCGGCGCGGACGTCGCTGCGCGCATCGCCGGCGCCGTGGACGAGGACGGCGCGTACTACCACCCGTCGCCGCCGGACACCTCGGGCATGACCGAGCAGCAGTCCACCATTGCCATGGATGCGTTCCTGGCCGAGCACCGCAAGGGTCCGCTGGTCATGGCCATTGTCCGGCGCGAGGGGGTGGACCCGATGTCCCCGACCATCCTGGCGCGCGGGTTCGCGATCGAGCTGTTCGCCACCTCGATGCTGGCGGCGATCGTGGCCGTGGCGGCCAAGTTCGGCGCACGGCTGCGTGAGCGCCTGGCGGTGGTGTTCCTCGCCACCGGGTTCGCGATGCTTGGCTCGCATGGCGTGCTGTGGAACTTCTTCCACCTGCCGGACGCCTACTCGATCGCACTCTTCGTTGACGGCACCGTGACGTGGCTCCTGGCCGGCCTGCCGTGCGCGATCCTGATTCGCGCGCAGAGGACCTGATGCGCTTCCAGTCGCCAAAGGGGACCCGCGACTTCTACCCGGCGGAGATGGCGGTGCGCCGCCGCATCGAGGGCGCGTGGCGCGAGGCGAGCGTCGCCTTCGGCTACGACGAGGTGGACGGGCCGACGTTCGAGCACCTGGGGCTCTACACGGCCAAGAGTGGCGACGGCATCGTCAGCGAGCTCTTCAGCTTCCGGCGTGCCGGCGGTTCCGACGACTATGCGCTGCGCCCGGAGTTCACGCCGACCCTGGCTCGGATGGTGGCGGCGCGCGCCGCGCAGTTGCCGATGCCGGTCAAGTGGTTCGCGGTCCCCAACTTCTTCCGCGCCGAGCGCCCGCAACGCGGTCGACTGCGCGAGTTCTTTCAATGGAACGTGGATCTGCTCGGTGCCGAGGGCCCGGCCGTCGACGCGGAGGTCATCGGGGTGGCGGTGTCCGCGCTCTCGCGGCTCGGGCTGGGGGCCGGGGACGTGCGCGTGAAGGTGAGCCATCGAGTGGCCGCGGCGCGCGTCGTGACGGCGCTCGGCGTGGCCGAGCAGTCGGTGGCTGCGGCGTTCGAGCTGCTTGACCGTCGAGACAAGATGACGCCCGAGGAGTTCGCGGTGCGGGCCGGATCGCTCGGCCTGGCCGCGGAGGCGCTGGCCCGGTTCGAGGCCGTCGTGCGCACCAGGGTGCCGGTCACCGGCGATCTGGGCGCGCTCGCGCAGGCGGCTGGGATCGGTGCCGACGGGCTGGCGGAGTTGGCGTCCCTGCGTGATGCGTTGCTGGCCGCTGGCTTGGGGGAGTGGTGCGAGTTCGACCTGGGGATCGTGCGCGGACTGGCCTACTACACGGGCACCGTGTTCGAGGTGCACGAAGCATCCGGCGCCGAGCGCGCCATCGCGGGCGGCGGCCGGTACGACGGGCTCGTCGAACTGTTCGGCGGACCCCGCACACCGGCCATCGGTTTCGGCATGGGTGACGTGGTGCTTGGCCTGGTGCTTGCGGACCGGGGACTCCTGCCCAAGGACGGCACGGAACTCTTGCCGCGGCCGGATGCGTTCATCGTGTCGGCGGGTGACCCGGCGGCCGAGGCGGAACTGCCTCGGTTGGTCGCGCGGCTCCGTGGCGACGGTTTCCACGTGCGCCACAGCTACAAGGCCACGCGCAACGTGGGCAAGCTGCTCGCCGACGCGTCGCGCCAGCGTGCACGCGTGGCGGTGATCCTTGGGCCTGAAGTGTCCGCGGGGCAGGTCCAGCTGAAGGACCTCTCGACCGGCGAGCAGCGGGCGGTGATGATGGCGGACCTCGCCTCGATCCTTCGTCCCTTGCCGTGATCGCCGCGCGAACGCTGGTGGTGGTGGCGGTCGAGGCCGAGCGTCGGGCGCTCGGCGAGCGATGTCTCTTGAGCCCACATGTGACGGTGGTCGTGGCTGGCATCGGTCGGACCAACGCGGCCGCCGCCGTGGCGGAGTCCGTGGCGCGTGGCCAGGCCGAGGGTCGCCCGTTCACCGCCGTGGTGGGGGTGGGCATCGCGGGCGCGCTGCCGGGGTCTGGGGTGTCCATCGGCGATCGCGTGGTGGCATCCGAGTGCGTCTACGTCGAGGAGGGCATCGAACTGCCGGAGGGGTTCGCGGGGATGGACGCGCTTGGGTTTGCGCTGGGTGACTTTGCGGGCAATCGCGTCCCGGTCGATGCGGCGCTGCTGGGTTCGTTCGCAGCGCTCGGTCGCACCGGGCCCGTGGCCACGGTGGCCACGTGTTCGGGCACCGACCGCGCCGCCGCAGAGGTCGTGCGTCGGACCGGGGCGCTGTGCGAGGCGATGGAAGGCGCGGCGGTGGTGCACGCGGCGCGTCGTGCGGGCGTGCCGGCCATCGAGATCCGTGCCATCAGCAACACCACGGGTGAGCGAGCGCGTCAGGAGTGGCGGGTGCAGGACGCCCTGTCGGCGCTGGCGGCCGTGGGCGACGCGATGGTCACGGCCACAGCGCCGCACCCACCAGGAGCGTCCACAGCAGGGCGCCCACGCCAAGCTTGACCGCCAGCCCGGCCATGCGGCCCGCGGCGGCGCCGGCGGCGGGCTTGATGAGGGTCTGTGCCGATCGGTCGCCGTACGTGAGCTCCCCGACGAAGGCGCCGAGGGCAGCTCCGGCCAGAGCGCCGAGCAGCGTGCCAGCGAGCGGGATGAACGCCAGAAGCACCGTCCCGACCAGCGCCCCCACCAGCGATCCGGCGATCGCGCCCCACGCGCCGCGTCGGCGCGCACCGCCTGCCGAGGCACCGGCTGCGCTCATGGCGGTCTCGAGCACCTCGCCGAGCACGCACAGCACGAAGGCGCTGCCGAGGGTCCACCACGAGAAGAGCCCCGGGCCGCCGTTGAGGGTCGACCACCACTGGGCCACGGCCGCCACGAGCAACAGCAGCCAGTTGCCCGGCAGCGTGAGCAGCGTCAGCACCAGGCAGCCGCCGCCCACGATCCCGAGCACGACCGCCGCAATCAGTCCATCGATGGTCATGGGTCGATCCTCCGAAGGCGAGGCGGGTGGGATGGCGCGGTCGCCGCGTCCAGCGCGTAGGTGGTGGCGACGCCGCCGTTCCACGCCACCTCCACGGTGCCGGCACCGGCGTGCCTCCACCGCCCAGCGTCGACCGGCGTGACCGTGCCGCGTCCGCGGTCGAGGGTCCGTGACGTGTCGAGCTGCAGGTACAGCGCGCGGTGTGGCGACAGCGGGACAGCCTCGGCGACCTGCCCCGGCGCGAGCGATCGCGGATCCTCGGTCACCCGCCACGTGGCGCATACGGGATCGTCGGGGCCTGCCGGGAGTTGGGTGGCCAGCAGCAGGTCGTGGTGGGCCGTCGGTCCGGTGGCGTGGTGCAGGACTGCCGCGGGAAGCCACGCGCTGGTGGCTGGCGCGGATGGGTCAAAGGGATGCGGGGCCGCGGGCATGGCGATATCATCCCACGACCGCCGGACGTCGTCCGCGGCGCAGCCGTTGCCAGGAGGGCACATGCACGACCGAACCACGCAGGGACGCCTGAACCCGATCGCCTCCATTCTTCGCATGTGCGCGCCCGGGGTGGCCGCGGCGGTGGTGCTCATCACCGCCGGCTGCAACGCCACGAGCAATGAAGCCCGCGCCCGGGAGGCCGACGATCGCCTGAAGTACGGGCAGTACGAGGAGGCGGCCAAGGCGGTCGCGCCAGTGGTGGAGCGCGACCCCGGTGACTGGCGCGGGCAGTTTGCCTACGGCCGCGCGATGCTCGGCCAAGGCAAGCTCGATGACGCGCGCCGCTCGCTCGACCGCGCGTATCGCCTGCAGCCCGCCAACGAGGAGATCGTGGCGGCGCTGGCCGATTGCATGGCGCAGCAGAAGGACGTGAAGGATGCCTACCAGGTGCTTCGTGCCTTCGGCAAGGACTTCCGTTCGTGGCGCGCGTACCTCGCCATGAGCCGCATCGCCGAGGAGGCGGGCGATCCGGACACCGCGGCGACGGCGGCGGTGGATGCCATCAAGGTGAACGAACCCCTGCCAGGCCAGCGCGCCTCGATCGAGCCGTACCTGCGTGACGCGACGCTGTGCTTCCGTTACGGTCGTGACGCCGAGGGCGTGCGTCGCCTTCGCCAGGCGTACGGCATTGCTCCCGACGACCCACGCGTCCAGCAAGCCCTGCGCGATCGCGGGGTTGCCGAGGGCAAGGACACCGCGCTCCCGCTGGGGCCCTGAGCCGATGCCCGTTCCGTCCGGTCCATCGCGGGCGGCCTGGCAGGACTGGCTGGACACGCTTGCCGATGCGGCGCGCGTCCGGCTCATGCGTCTTGTGGAGCGCGAGGAGCTCGGGGTGGGGGAGCTGTCCCGCGTGCTGCAGCTTCCGCAGAGCACCGTGAGCCGCCACCTCAAGCCGCTGCACGCGCAGGGCTGGGTGACCAAGCGTGCCGAGGGCACGCAGAGCCTGTACCGAATGCGGGGTGCCGAGCTTGATCCGCCCATGCGGCAGCTGTGGGCGATGGCGCTCGAACACCTTGGCGCCGGAGATCGCTTTGCCGAGGACGATGCGCGGCTCACCGAGGTGCTCGCGGATCGTCGCGTGGACAGCCGGACGTTCTTTGGTCGTCTCGGCGGCGACTGGGACGCGCTGCGCCGCGAACTGTTCGGCGACGGCTTCGTACCCGAGGCGCTGCTTGGATTGCTGCCGCCGGACGCGGTGGCGGTCGACTTTGGATGCGGCACTGGCGAGGCCTCGGAGTGGCTGGCGCCCGTGGTCGGGCGCGTCATCGCCGTGGATCGCGAGCCGGCCATGCTGGCGGCCGCCAAGAAGCGATTGGCACGGTTCGGCAACGTGGACTTTCGGCTCGGCGACCTGCTGTCGCCGCCGCTGCGGGCGGGCGAGGCGACGATGGGGGTGGTGATGCTCGTGTTCCACCACGCCGATGACCCCGCTGCCATGCTGAAGGCCATGCGGCCGGGCATGGCGGACGGCGGGTCGCTGCTCGTGGTGGACATGGTGCGCCACGACCGCACCGCGTTCCAGCAGTCGATGGGGCATCGACACCTGGGGTTCGCCGAGGGCGACGTGGGGCGGTTCGCGGCCGAGGCCGGGTTCGTGCTGAGCCGCTACACGCGGCTTCGCCCGGACGTGCGGGGCAAAGGTCCGGGCCTGTTCGCGGCGCTGCTGCGCGCGGTCAGCGTGGGTTGACCGGCGGCTCCGTCACCACGTCCGACGAGTTGGCGTTTGCGCTGCCGTCGTCCGGGGGCGGCTGGTACAGGTCCTGGCCATCGTTGGCACAACCGGCCACGGACAGGGCGGCAATCGTCACCGCCAGCGTGGCGAGGGCCGCCAAGGCGGGGCGCGCGGTCGGGGCGTCGGGGGTGGGGCGCATGGCGTCAGGATGCCGGATTTTGTCGGCGCGCGCCACCGGGGATCGGCTACAATCATGCTTCCATCCGGATAGACGGATGAAAGGACCCCCATGACCGCCACCGCAACCGCCACCACCACCAAGACCAACCCGTTTCTGTCCAACCCGCGCCTCTCGCTGACCGAGTTCCCGGCCTTCAAGGTCAAGGACCTCTCCCCCGAGACCGTCCGATTCGGCCGCAAGGAGATCGAGCTGGCCGAGGTGGAGATGCCCGGCCTGATGGCGCTGCGCGCCGAATACAAGGGCAAGAACCCCCTGAAGGGTGCCCGCATCATCGGCAGCCTGCACATGACCATCCAGACCGCGGTCCTCATCGAGACCCTGGTCGACCTCGGCGCCGAGGTGCGCTGGTGCAGCTGCAACATCTTCAGCACGCAGGACCACGCCGCCGCGGCCGTCGCCGTCGGCCCGACCGGCACCCCGGAGAACCCCAAGGGCATCCCGGTCTTCGCGTGGAAGGGCGAGACCCTCGACGAGTACTGGTGGTGCACCTGGCAGGCGCTGCACTTCGCCGACGGCAAGGGTCCCAACATGATCCTCGACGACGGCGGAGATGCCACGCTCCTGATCCACAAGGGCCTCGCGTTCGAGAAGCAGGGCAGCGTGCCCACGCCGACGTCCGAGGACAGCGAGGAGTACCAGGTGATCCTGCAGCTCCTCTGCGCGCTGCAGCAGAAGCACCCCGGCTACTGGACGAAGACTGCGCCCAACATCCTCGGCGTCACCGAGGAGACCACCACGGGCGTGCACCGGCTGTACCAGATGCAGGAGCTCGGCCAGCTGCTGTTCCCGGCGATCAACGTCAACGACGCGGTCACCAAGAGCAAGTTCGACAACCTCTACGGCTGCCGCCACTCGTTGGTGGACGGCATCATGCGCGCCACCGACGTGATGCTCGCCGGCAAGGTTGCCGTGGTCTTCGGCTACGGCGACGTGGGCAAGGGCAGCTGCCAGAG
>JBJOIF010000039.1:0-12554 GCA_046047335.1 Planctomycetota bacterium
GACGCGCACCATGTCCGGGTGCCCGGCGAGTTCCTGCAACGACTCGCACGACCGCGACGACAGCCACTCGGCGATCGCCGCGATCAGCAGACCGATCGATGACTCCTGCGCCGTTCGCCCCGGCGGCGGCGTCACCCGGACGCCCCAGGTCGGAAGGAGCGTCGCTACCTCGGCGGCCACCTGCGGGTCAGGCACCGCGATGCCGATGTCGCACGACCGCCGCGGCTGCGGCAGCGAGTCGATCCAGTCCATCACCGCCGCGGCCTGGTCGGCCGGCGCACCGGCCAGCGCGATCCGCTCCTGCCCGGCATCGATGCGCACCCGCGACCACGCCTCGTGCTCGGGAAACCCGAAGCTGTCCAGCGGCGCGGGGAGATCCGCGCCGGCCGCATGCACCATCACCGTGACGTCGACCCCGGCGGACGCCAGCGCCTGCAGGAGCGACCGGTGCAGCGGGTCGGGATCGGCCATCAGCACGTAGGCGCGCCGGATGCTGCCCGGGCGAATGTCTCCGGAGCGAACGGCGGCGCAGGCCTCGACGGATGGATCCACCACCCCGGCGTCCACCAAGAGCCGCGAGCGCACCTCGTCGAGCGCCACGAGCGCATCCCAGCGACCGTGATCGGCATCGGGGCAGCGCTCGCGCTGGTGCGCGGCCACCTCCGCGAGCGTCCTGCCGGCGCTTGCGGCGTCGCGGGACAGCGCCATCGCCCGCTCCGCAAGCGCCTCGATGGCGGCGTCGTCGGGCGCCGCGCCCTCGCCGAGGTGTGGGAACAGCGCGCCCGTCTGCGGGCACGCCCGGATGGCGGCCAGCCACGACGCCCGCACACCGAGTGCACCGAGCCGTGGCGCGCGCGGGACCACGAACCGCGACGCCAGCTCGCCCGGCGTCACCGTCACGGGGGCGAGCACCGCCACCCCGGCCGCGTGCGCACGCTCCGAAACATGCCGCTCGAACGAGCGCCTCGCACGCGCCGCGGGCACCACGACCAGCACCCCCGAGCCGTCGGCCATGCCGGCGCGCACCGGCAGTTCCGCCAGCACGTGCTCGGCAAGCGCCCCGGTGAGCGAAGGACCGGCCGGAAGGACGTGGTGGGACCATCCCATGACGGATGGAATCATCCCACGGCAGGGAGAAGTCCGTGCTTCACACCCCGCGATCGGCGACCAATGCCTCGACGATGTGCAACTGCGCGTCGCGCACGCGTGCGTCGGCCGCGCACAGGTTCACGTGGCCGAGCTTGCGGCCCGGCCGCGGCGCCTTGCCGTAGAGGTGCAGCCGGGCGCCGGGGGTCGAGAGCAGCGCATCGACCGGGGGAACGGTGCCCACCAGGTTCACCATCGCCGACGGGCCGCGCAGATCGGTGCAGCCCAGCGGCTGTCCCGCCACTGCACGCACGTGGTTCTCGAACTGGCACGTCACCGCGCCGTCCTGCGTCCAGTGCCCGCTGTTGTGGACGCGCGGCGCCATCTCGTTGGCCACCAGGCCATTGTCGGTCACGAAGAATTCGATCGCCAGCACGCCCACGTATCCGAGTGCCGACATCGCGTCGCGCACGGCACGCTCGGCGGCATGCACGTGGTCTGCCCCAACGCCCGCCGCCTCGGCCGGAACCACCGTCCGCGCGAGGATCCCGCCCCGGTGCACGTTGACGCCCGGCGCCCACGTGCGCACCTCGCCGTCGGCGGCGCGAACGCCGACCACGCTCAGTTCGGCTCGGAAGTCGACGAACGCCTCGTAGATCGAGGGCACGCCGCCCACGCGCTGCCACGCCTCGGCCAGGTCGATCGGCGAACGGACCACGGCCTGCCCCTTGCCGTCGTAGCCCATCCGCCTGGACTTGAGCACCGCCGGCACGCCCACGCGGCCGCACGCCGCCGCAAGCGACGCTGCATCATCCACGGCCTCGAACGCCTGCACCGGGATGCCGTGCTCCCGGAAGAAGCGCTTCTCCGCCACGCGGTCCTGCGCCACCGCCAACGCCTGCGCGCCCGGCGACGTGCGCACCCGGCGCGCCACGCGTTCCACAGTGTGCAGCGGCACGTTCTCGAACTCGAAGGTGGCGGCGTCGAGGCCGTCGCAGAACCGGTCGATCGCCGCCTCGTCGTCGAACGCGGCGGTCACCACCTCGCCGACGGCCGATGCCGGACACTGCGGATCGGGATCGAGGAACCGGAACCGGTGCCCGAGCCGTGTGCCCGCAAGCGCCAGCATGCGGCCGAGCTGGCCACCACCGAGCACGCCGATCCGCTGACCCGTGCCCGGCGCCACGTCAGGCCTTTCCGCCGTCCGTGGCGGCACCGGCGGCGGGATCGACGCGTTCGAGCACGCGATCGGTCTGCGCGGCACGGAACGCCGCAAGGCGTCCACGCACCTCGGCGTCGCTGGCCGCCACCATGGCCGCCGCGAACAGCGCCGCGTTGCGGGCCCCGGCCTCCCCGATGGCAAACGTCGCGACCGGAACACCGGCCGGCATCTGCACGATCGAGAGCAGGCTGTCGAGTCCGTTCAGTGCCTTCGACTGCACGGGCACGCCGAGCACGGGAACGATCGTCTTGCTCGCGCACATCCCGGGCAGGTGCGCCGCGCCACCGGCTCCGGCGATGATCGCCCGCAGGCCGCGTGCCTGCGCCGCCGCCGCGTACTCGAAGAGCCAGTCCGGGGTGCGGTGGGCGCTCACCACCCGGCACTCATGGGGGATCCCCATGTCCCCGAGCACCGTGGCGGCGTGCTGCAAGGTGTCCCAGTCGGACTGGCTGCCCATGATGATGCCGACCACGGGAGCGGGATCGGCGGCGGGGGCGGGAGTCATGGGGCGCATCGTACGAACGCCCGGGAACCTGCAAACCCCGTGGGGACCGTCGGACATCGCGCGTCCGCAGGGCCATTTCCGGTGACAATCCTTGCGTGGGGCCGGATCCCGGGCATGATCCTCCCGTCTGCACTGCGCCTGCCCGTTCCCGCGGGTGCGTCGGACACCATGAAGAGGGAGTCAATCCGGATCTCGGCGGCAGTTGTCCCTTGCCGTCGCATGACCACGCCTCACGGGCTCTCGGCCGTTTGTTTCCCCCATTCGGGGCCCGGAGTACTGGGGCGGAGACGGGCGCGCTTCGGCGCGACCCTCGAGTCAGAAAAGGGACGGGCGCTGGCCGGAAACCAGTGCCCAACGGTCGCGGGTAGTTCCCGCCTGCGGCCGCGATTCCAAGGACGCGGTCCAGGCGTGGAACCGCGTCCTTGGGACTTTTTGCGGCTCATCGGAAACCGGCGTGTGGGCCCGTAGGCGGCTGGTCGCGGCGAGACGTGTCCCGATTCGGGACAATTCTCGCCGCGAGCAACGCCAAAAACGACGAACGCGGCACCGACACTTCGGAGGGCACCGCGTTGCGTGCGTTGGTGGATGGAGTCGTGCGTCGCGGCCGTCAGCTCGCTTCGGCGCGCGGGTGCGCCTTGTCGTAGCCGTCGCGGAGGCGACCGCTGGTGAGGTGCGTGTAGACCTGCGTCGAGCTGAGCGACTGGTGGCCAAGCAGCTCCTGCACGGCCCGGAGGTCAGCGCCGTTGTCGAGCAGGTGGGTCGCGAAGCTGTGGCGGATGGTGTGCGGGGAGATGTCCGGGTCGAGGTTCGCCTCCACCAGGTACTTGGCGACCTTGCGGCGCACCGAGCGGCTGGACAGACGGCCTCCGTTCTTGTTGACGAACAGCGGATCGTCGCTTCCCGACCGGCGCCCGCGCGACTGCAGGTCCGCATCGACCATCGTCAGGTAGTGCCGGAGGGCCTTGAGCGCATGGCTTCCGAGCGGCACGCGACGCTCGCGCCGCCCCTTGCCGCGGATGATGATCTCCTCACCCGTGTCGTTGAGGTCGCCACGGTTGATCGCCACCACCTCGGAGACGCGGATGCCCGTGCTGTAGAGCGTCTCCAGGATCGCGCGGTCGCGAGCGCCGAGGACCTCGGTGTCGTCGGGGGCCGAGAGCAGGCGCTCGATCTGCTCGACCGAGATCGCCTTGGGCAGGCGCTTGGCCTGCTTGGGCGTGCGGATGAGGACCATCGGGTTGCTCGAGGCCAGCGCCTTGCGCTCCATCCACTTGTGGAAACTGCGCAGCGTGGCGATCTTGCGGGCCATGGTGGCGGCCGAGTACTTCTGCTCGCCGAGCTTGGCCAAGAACTCGCGGATCAGGTCCACATCGCACTTCAGGATTCGGCCGGTCACCGAATCGGGCCCGGTGCTGCGCGCCTCAAAGGCCTTGCGCTCGCGCTCGGCGTCGGGCTTGATGCCCGTGCGCTGTTCGATGAACTCCACGAACTGCCGGAGGTCGAGCCCGTAGCACCGCCCCGTGTAGGGGCTGAAGTGCCGCTCGTCGGTGAGGTAGGTCAGGAAGTGCTGGATGAGCGGGAGCGTGTTCGTGTCGTTCATGGCCAAAGGCCTCCCTTGCGCGGTCCGTGATGTCGGTCGATGCGCCACTGGCGCTGGTTCTCGGAAACGGATGCCCGGACTCCTTATCGGAGACGGGCGGGGTTGTCCTGAAGCCGAACGTCCCACATCATCTGATTCCGGGAACCAATCGTCCAAGAATCCATACGCGCGATGGGCGTGCCGCGATGCAAACGACTGCAGGAACATACGTTGTGGCCCGGCGGGGGCTCGGGGCATCGGTGTTATTGGTTATAACATCCCCCCCATGCGCCGTCCGCCGGACCTTCCTACAATCGCTCCCCTTCCCCGACACGGCCCGGCGTCCACGGATGTTCGCCGGCGGGTGGGGAAGGCTGACGGCCGCCCGACCGACCCACCGCGTCGACTGCGTAGCTCAGTTGGTAGAGCAAGCGGCTTTTAACCGCTTGGTCCTGGGTTCGAGTCCCAGCGCAGTCACTTGCGCGGCCACCTCGGCCGCACCCTGAGGCCCCACGGATGATCGTCCTCCACGCCAACTGGACCAACGGATCGCTGCACGTGTGGGGCGAGGACTCCGCGCGGTTCGCCGAGGCTCGCTCCAGCGCGACGCCCCCGGGCACCGGCACCGCGGTCGCCACCGCGGGGACCGCCACGCATGCCTTCGCCGCCACGGCAGCGCAGGTGCGGCAGCTCCTCGAGCCCGCGGTGGCTGCGGCGCGCGAAGCCTGCGGCGAGGCGCTCGGCACCGTCGAGTTGGCCGACGCCTCGCTGGCGCTCCTGCTTCCCTACGTCGAACGTACGGCTGGTCCCCTGCCCGTCCCGAGCGACCGGCTCTCGGCCGAGGACGATGCCGGCGGCTTCGAGGCTGAGCCCGAGGAAGCGTTGCTTGCCGTCGAGGTTCCTGCAGTCACCGTCGATCCTCGTTCCGCCTTCGCGCTGCTGCGGATGCTGCCAGGCCCCGATGATCCGCCGGTGCCGGGCATGGCTTGGGGCCACGACGCCCGATGGTGGCGCGCGGTCGCGCAGTTCGCGGCGTACCTGCTGCACGACCAGCGCGTGATCCCAACGGTGGTGCAGGAGCGCAGCGGCAACATGTTCGCCGCGTGGCGCCCGTGGCTGCACGATGCCCCCAACCACGCCCGCTTCACCGCGCTCGTGCGCAGCGTGCCCGCCATGGTGCGCGCGGCCGAGGGCGCCGGTGCCCCCGCCGCGGTGGCCGAGCAGGCGATGGGCGCATTCGTCGACGTGGCCGTTCGCGACGTGCTCGAGTCCGAGGCGTACGGCGATGCGATCGACGGCCGCGACCCCGACCGCGATCCGCACGTGGCGTGGCTGTCCGGCCTGCTCGGGCGGGGCGCGCAGGTGGAGCAACCGTCCTCCTCGGAATCGAGCCTCGTGCGAACCGCGCGGCAGTGGATCGCCAACCTCGAGGACGTGGGCGAAGGCCGCCAGATGCGGCTGCTGCTGCAGCTGCATGAACCGCCGCCCGAACTGCTGGCCAGCCCCGACGGTCACGAGGACGACCATCCGTGGCGGCTCACGTTCTCGCTGGTCTCCTCGGACAGCCCGCCCGTGGTGGTGGATGCCGAGACCCTCTGGACTCGGGCGGCCGGGGGCCGGGCGGGCCGCGGTCGTTCCTCCCAGGAGACGCAGCAGCTCTGCGACCTGCTGCTGCAGGAGCTCGGACGCGCCAGCCGGCTGTATCCGAAGATCGAGGACGCCCTCGACGACGGCACGCCCTCGGGCATGGACCTGCGCACCAAGGAGGCGTACGAATTCCTCCGCGACGTGCGCCCCGTGCTGCAGGAGGCCGGATTCGAGGTGTTGGCGCCGGACTGGTGGGGGCAGACCGCAAGCCGTGTCGGCGCGCGCCTGCTCATCGACAGCGAGTCAGTGCCTGCGGGCGCGGGCGCGGGCGGTGCCGGCGGCGGAATCGGCCTGCACAGCCTGGTGAACTACAGCTGGCAGATCGCACTCGGCGACACGCCGCTGACCCTCGACGCGTTCCAGGCCCTTGCGAAGAAGGGCATGCCGCTCGTGCGCATCAACGGCCGCTGGGTGGAGATCCGCCCCGAGGACCTCGAGCGCGGGGTGAAGTTCCTGAAGGCGAATTCCGGCGGACAGGCCACCCTGGTGGAGGCCATGAGGCTGGCGCACTTCGACGCCGCCGACGGCGCCCTCCCCGTGGTCGGCGTCGACACCACGGGCTGGGTGGCCGAGGTGTTCGGGCCGCAGGACAGCGTCGAGAAGTTGGAGATGCTCGAGCAGCCCGAGCGATTCCAGGGTTCCCTGCGCCCGTACCAGCGCGCCGGCGTGAGCTGGCTGGCGTTCCTCGAGCGATACGGTATGGGCGCGTGTCTTGCCGACGACATGGGCCTCGGCAAGACCATCCAGCTGATCGCCCTGCTGCAGTCGGAGCGCCAGCGCGCGGTCGAAGGCGAGCGCGTCGGCCCCACCCTGCTGGTGGCGCCGATGAGCGTGCTGGGCAACTGGCACCGCGAGCTCACCCGCTTCGCACCGGAACTGGTGGTGCACCTGCACCATGGCCTCGATCGGCCGCAGGGCGAGCGGTTCCTCCATGTGGCGCAGCGCGCCGACGTGGTGGTGTCGACGTACGCGCTGGTCACGCGCGATCGCGACCTGCTGAACCAGGTGGAGTGGCGCCGCGTCGTGCTCGACGAGGCGCAGCACATCAAGAACCCGCCGACCAAGCAAACGGCGGCGATCCGCTCGCTGCGCTCGACGTTCCGCATCGCGCTCACGGGCACGCCGGTGGAGAACCGACTGACCGAGCTGTGGTCGATCATGGAGTTCTGCTGCCCGGGCTACCTGGGCACGCAGAACGACTTCCGCAAGCGCTTCGCCCTGCCGGTGGAGCGCCATCGCGACAAGCGCCAGGCGGAACGCCTGCGGCAGCTGGTGCGGCCCTTCATCCTGCGCCGTCTGAAGACCGACCCGAACGTCATCACCGACCTGCCGCCGCTGGTCGAGAGCCGCCAGCAGATCCCGCTGACCCCGGAACAGGCGTCGCTCTACGAGCAGGTCGTGTCGGACATGCTCAAGCGTGTCGACCAGGCCGAGGGCATCCGCCGGCGCGGGCTGGTGCTCAGTGCACTGGTCAAGCTGAAGCAGATTTGCAACCACCCCGCGCACTTCCTGCGCGAGGGCATGCCGCAGGATGCACCCGAGCCCGACGCCGACGAGGCCGAAGCGTCCACCGATGCGCCCGCGCGCGTGTCGGTCCCCGCCGGGATCGTCCGCGCCGATCGCTTGAGCGCCCGCAGTGGCAAGAGCCTGCGCTTGCTGGAGATGCTCGAGGAGGTGGTGGCCGCGGGCGACCGCGCGCTGATCTTCACGCAATACCGGCAGATGGGCCATCTGCTGGTGCAGATGATCCGCCAGGACCTCGACATCGAGGCGCTCTTCCTGCATGGCGGCACCCCGCAGGCCAAGCGCGACCAGCTGGTGCAGCGCTTCCAGTCCGAGGATCCCGCCTGCCCGATCTTCGTCCTCAGCCTGAAGGCCGGCGGCGTGGGCCTGAACCTGACCGCGGCGAACCACGTGTTCCACTACGACCGGTGGTGGAACCCCGCCGTCGAGAACCAGGCCACCGACCGCGCCTTCCGCATCGGGCAGCTGCGCACCGTGAACGTGCACAAGATGATCACCGTGGGCACCCTCGAGGAGCGCATCGACCAGATGATCGAGCAGAAGACGGAACTGGCCAGCCAGATCATCGGCAGCGGCGAGCAGTGGCTCACCGAGCTCAACACCCAGCAGTTGCGCGACCTGCTCGCGCTGCGCGGCGGTCCGGCGGAGGAGGCGCCATGAGCGCGGAGGGCTTCGAGATCCGCCAGCCGCAGCGCCGGCTCGAGCAGCCCCGGCGCGTCCGCCACGGCATCAAGTTCCGACGCAAGGAGGGCCTGGAGGACCTGCCGTGGCACGCCGACGCGTTCGTGCGCGCCGCCGAGCAGGAGATCCGCCCCGACGCCAAGGTGTTGGGCATGGAGTACGCGCTGGCCGGCCAAGTGGCCAACTACACCGTGTCACCCGGCGTCATCGAGGCCGCCGTGCAGGGCCGCGGCGTGCGTCCCTACCAGGTGCGACTCTCGGCGCGCCCCCTCTCCCGCGAGGAATGGGACCGCGTCATCGAGCGGATGGCGGGCGAGGCGGTGTTCGCGGCACGGCTGCTGACCGGCGAGGTGCCGGAGGCCATCGAGGAGTGCTTCACCGCGGTCGGCCGCAGCCTGGTGCCGTGCGACCGCGACCCGCTCCACGTGCAGTGCGATTGCGGCCTCGCGCAGCCATGCAAGCACGTCTCCGCGGTGGCCGCGCTGCTCGCCGAGCGGATCGAGGTCGACCCCGTGGTGCTGTTCCGGCTGCGCGGGCTCGACGGCGAGCGCGTGCTCGAGCGCCTGCAGGAGCAGCGCACCATCCAGGCCTCGGGGAGCTCACAGGCGCACACCGCCGCAGGCGACGAGGAGGACACCGCCGGCCTCCCGCCGCTCGAGCAGTGCGCGGCGGACTTCTGGCGGCCCGGTACTGGCATCGAGGACGCGGAGGCATCGGCAGGCACGGACCACGTACCACACGCGCTCCTGCGGCGCATGGGCCCGAGCCCCATGGGAGGAAAGTTCCCCATGGTGGGGCTTCTGGCCAGCATCTACGACAGCATCCGCGCGCGCCGCGACGCCTAGGCCGGGCGGTCGTACACGATCCGCAGCCGATTGCCCGGCGGGAGATACTCCACCGAGGTCATGTAGGCGCGCATCAGCATGATGCCGCGCCCGGAGGGGATCTCGATGTTCTCCTCGGCCGTCGGATCCGGCACCGATCGGGGATCGAAGCCTTCGCCCTGGTCCTCGACCTCGATCTCGAGACGACCGCGGTCGAGCGTGCAGCGCACGGTGACGTGCTTGTCGGCCTCGCCCTTGTTGCCGTGCCGGAACCCGTTCACCAGCGCCTCCTCGAGCGCCAGTCGGACCGCGAAGGTCGAGGCCTCGCCGAAGCCGGCGCCGTGGAGAAGCGCACAGACCTCGCCCTGCAGGCGCTCAATGTCCTCGCGCTGCTCCTGGAGGACCCAGGTTCGCTCGAAGCGCGCGTCGGGACCGGGCTGCGGGGCGGACTGCGCCATGGGCTTGGGCTCAGACTGCCGCACCGAGGCTGGCCTTGGCCGCGTCGAGGTCCTTCTCGATGCGCAGCACCTTGTTGAGCTTGGTGATCTCGAAGATCTGGAGGATCTGCGGGGCGATGTCGCACAGGCGCAACTGCCCGTCCTTGGCACGGATCCGGTTCATGACCGTGAGCAGCGTCCCGAGCGCGGCAGAGGAGAGGTGCTCCACTCCCTTGAAGCTGACCACCAGACGAGGCCGGGCGGTTTCGTCGACCAGCTTGGTGAGCTCGTTGCCGATCTGGCGGATCACCACCTCGTCGATGATGTGCTTGTCGGTGAACTCGACCCGGATGCACTCGGCGTCCGTGGCGATCCGCACGTGGCTGGGATGCTGTGCCATCTCCCGCAGTGTAGCCATCCCGGGCCGGGGTCCCGCAAAACGACCGTCGAGGGCCCGTGATGGGCCCTCGACGGGAAGTCGGCACTCATGCCGGCGCGGGAATCAGAACCCGGCGCCGCCCGGCGAGAGCTGCTGGCGCAGCCCGGGGAAGAGCGCATCCTCTTCCTCCTGCTGGATGATGATCTCGGGGCGGATGAGCAGCAGCAGCGTGCTTTCCGACTTCGAGGTGATGCGGTTGGTGAAGAAGCGGTTGACCACTGGGATCTTCGAGAGCAAGGGCACACCCACCTCGATCTCGAACTCCTGGACATCGCGCTGGCCGCCCAGCAGGACGGTGCCCTTGTCGGGCACGGTGACCGTGGTGTTGATCTCGGTTCCGGTCACGGAGGGCAGCTGCACGAATGCCTCGAAGTTGGCCGCCCGGCCGCCGCCGCCGCCCGCGCCGCCGCCGCCGCCGGCGGCACCGCTTACCGGCACGGTCTGGAACTGCACGTTCTGGTTGAGGCCGAAGATGACCGTCATGGTCACGTACCGGCGATCACCCGAAATGCACGCCTCCACGTCGAGGACGAATCCCTGGATGACCTGGCCGATGGTCGGCGAGAAGGCACCCGAGTTGTCGCCCGTGACGGGCACGACGTTCGAGATGTAGCTGATGGTGGTGCCGACGCTGATCCACGACCGCTGGCAGTTGTACAGCGTCAGGCGCGGTGCATTGAGCACCACGTTGCGCTGGTCCGCCTGCGTGGCAGTGATGAGCAGGTCGACCTGGATGTCGTCGAGGTACGTGAAGCCCGTGGTGAGCACCGGGTTGTTCAGCACGGTGGAGCCGAATCCGCTCAGTCCGGCCGCAGCCAGGCTGTTGATCAGCGGCAGACCTTCCTGCTGCACGTTGACCGGAGTGAGCTCGCCCTGCTGCACGCCAACCGGCTGCACCGGAACAGCTGAGCCGTAGGTGATGTCCGAGCCGACGCCGGCGGGCGCTCCGTCGATCGGGTTGGTCGGGAACCCGGTGGAGCCCGTGACCGCGTTACCGGTGGCCGAGTTCTGGTTGAGGCCGTCCCAGATGACCGGGTTCTTCAGTCGACCGGTGTTGCCGCCGCCCGGCACGCCGGAGACATTGCCCTTGCCACCCTTCTGATAGAAGAAGTCGCTGAGCTGGAAGTTCGGGTTCACCGCCTTCGCCGCCGACCACATGCGGTCGTTGGAGTTGAAGTACAGGTCGAAGTCGATGCCGATCTGTTCGAACCAGTCCATCGTCACGTTGACGACGCGACCCTCGATGTTGACCTGAAGGGCGCGGATCGCACGCAGCTGCTGGAGCAGGCCCTCGATCGCGCGCTGCGCGCTGGGCGCGGCGTTGACGATCAGGTTCCGGTTGAACTCGGTGATCTTGTCCCGGCCGGTGCCCTGACCGGTCTCCTGCCAGTTGGCATCCACCTGGTCGTAGATCAGCTGCTTCAGCTGGTCAAGCAGCTCCTGCGGGTCGCCGCGCTCCGGCTGCTCGCCGGACTCGCCGAAGGGCAGGCCGCCGCCACCGCCACCACCGCCGCCGCCGCCGAAGCCGCCACCACCGCCGCCACCACCGCCGAAGCCGCCGCCGCCGCCGCCGGCGCCGCCCCCACCGCCACCACCGGCGCCCTGAAGCGACTGGCCGAGGTTGAACTCGGGGGCATTGTCGAAGTCCGGGGCGCGGAACAGAAGATCGCGGACGTCATAGACGACCATCGTCTGCTGGTCCTGCACGCTGCTCTTGGTGGTGATGACCACCTGGCCGTCGCGCACGTCGAAGGCGAGCGGCTCGGACGGACCCTCGCTGGTGTCCTTGTTGACCACCTCGGAGAGGACCTTCTTGAGTGCCGACTCCACCTTCATGTTGCCGGCATCGACCTTCACTTCGGTCAGCTCGGGCTCGAGGCCCGCATCGCGGAGCGCCTTCCACTCGATCTGGAAGTCGATCTTGGTCTGGTTCTTGAAGTAGTCGACCGCCTGCTCGAGGGTGGGGCCCGACGAGAAGGGAACCGGCAGCGACGTGGTGCGAAGGCGGTTCCACGTGGGAATGTTTGCCTCGGACTCGCGGTAGCCGCTCGCGCCGTAGTCGGGCTCGCGGACGCGGCGATCGCTCAGCTCCTGCCAGTCCTCGGGGTAGACAACCAGCGCGTTGGTGGAGCGCGGGCCAGGGCCGCTGATGTTGACCGACGGCGGGATGGTGGCGTCGAGCGCCTCCTCCTCGAGCCGTGACAGGCCCACCGCGCGGCGCTTCTGCGCCTCAGCGAAGCGCACGTACATGTCAGTGGTCTGCAGCGCGTCGCGCAGGGTCAGGGCCGCGGGATTGTTGGGGTCGAGCGCCAGCGCGCTCTCCAAGACCTGGAGCGCCTCGGAATACTTCTGCTGCATCTGCAGCTTGCGCACCTGCATCAGGATCTCGTTGACCTTGCGGGCGCGGTTCTCCGCCTCGGTGCGCTGGCTGCTGGCGCTCTGCTCGGACTGCGTGACGCGAGCCTTCTGCTCCTCGGCGAGCCGATGCTGCCGGCCCTCCTCGGTGACCTGCTCGATCAGCTGCTCGGCCTCCTTGGTCATCGACTCGAACTCGGCGGCGCCGAGCACGTTGCGAGCCAGGTCGAGGCGGGTGCGGGCCGTCACGGCCGC
>JBJOIF010000040.1:0-5534 GCA_046047335.1 Planctomycetota bacterium
GTGGACGGGTCGTCGATGCGCAGGCCTCGGACCGCCATCGGTCCCGACCACGCCACGCGGAGCTCCTGCAGCGCCACCGTGCCGTTGACCCGCTCGCCGATGGCACGTTCCACCGCACCGCGCACCATGCCCGAACCGATGATGGTGGGAACGAGCGCGACGACCGCTCCGAGGAGCACCAGCAGCGCTCCGCCCGACCAGAGCACCGCGCGCAGGACGCGACGCTTGCGAGGCGTGGTGACGGGGTCGACCGGGGTCGGCGTGTGCTCGATCACCCCGTCAGTCTACGAGGGCCGGGCGCGACTCCACCCGCGATGGCACCGCGCCCTGCCCCGCCGGAGCGGCGTTGCGCAGCATCCGGTCAAGGGCGGCACGCGCCAGCGTCCGCGCCTGAGCGTTCACGCGGATCACGTTGGGCGTCCGGCCTTCTGCGATGCCGTCGAGCGACCACAGCAGGTGCGGCGGATCGATGCGGTACATCGTGGTGCACAGGCACTGGCAATCGCTCAGGATGCGCACGAAGACGCCCCGCTCGGCCGCGGCCCGCGCGAGGCGGTTGACCAGGTGCACCTCCGTGCCCACCGCCCAGCGCGTGCCGGGCGCGGCGTCCTCAATCGTGCGAATGATGTGCTCGGTGGACCCGGAGAGGTCGGCGGCGTCCACCACGTCCTCGGAGCACTCGGGATGCACGATCACCGTGATCCCGCCCCGGTCCGCCCATTCCGAACGCAGCGCCTCCACGTGCTCGGGTCGGAACATCTTGTGCACGCTGCAGTGGCCCGCCCAGAGCAGGACGCGCGCGCGTCGGATGCGATCGTCGTCCAGTCCGCCGGCCGGCCGCCGCGGATCCCAGAGCGCCGTCTCGGCGGCGAGTCCACCCGACCGCGCCATCGACTCGGTGACGAATCCCTTCCGCTTGGCGGTGTTTCGCCCCAGATGCTGGTCGGGAAGGAAGAGGATCTTCACCTGCTCGCCGGGCTCCAAGGGACTGTCCCCTCCCGCAAGCGCCCAGTCAAAGACCTGCGCGGCGTTCGAACTGGTGCAGCACGCGCCGCCCTTGGACCCGACGAATGCCTTGATGGCCGCGCTCGAGTTGACGTAGGTGATGGGCACCACGCGCGTGGGCGTGCCCTCCACGGCGCGCTCGATGCATTCCCACGCCTCGACGGCCTGGTCGTACTGCGCCATGTCGGCCATCGAGCAGCCCGCGGACAGGTCCGGCAGCACCACGTCGACGCCGTCGTCCGTCAGGATGTCCGCGGTCTCGGCCATGAAGTGGACGCCACAGAACACGATCCAACGGCTGCCCCGCCGGCGCGCCTCGGCGGCGGCCATCTGGCTCAGCTTGAGGCTGTCCCCGGTCAGGTCGGCGTGCTGGATGACGTCATCCTGCTGGTAGTGGTGGCCAAGCACCAGCAGGCGGTCGCCGAGCTCGGTCCGGCGCGCGCGGATCGCCCCTGCCAGCTCCGAATCGGAGAGCTTGAGGTAGCGATCGGGCAACGCCGGCTGCCAGAGCATCCGCCAAGTGTAGGCCCGCATGCAGTCCACGCCGCGCATCCACGGCCCATGCCGGCCCGGATAGCCTCGGGCCGTGGCCGAACACCCCGAGATCCTCGAACGCGCCCCCGCCAAGCTCAATCTTGCGCTCTCCGTGGGTCCGCCGGGGGCCGACCGCATGCATCCGATCGCCAGTTGGATGGTCACGGTGGACTTCGCTGACGAACTCCGCCTCCGCCGGCTGGACGATGGACGCGACTCGCTCTACGCGATCGTCTGGGCTCCCGACGCCCCGCGTCCGACGGAGATCGACTGGCCGATCGCCCGGGACCTGGCCGTGCGCGCCCACCATGCGCTGGAACACCGCGTGGGCAGAAGGCTCCCGGTGCGCATGAAGCTCGACAAGCGCATCCCGGTGGGCGGAGGACTCGGGGGCGGCTCAAGCGACGCCGCCGCGATGCTGCGGGCGCTCAACGAGCTCTTCGTGCTTGGCCTGCCGGTCGATGAGCTTGCGGACATCGGCGCGACGCTCGGAAGCGACGTCCCGTTCCTGGTCCACGGCGGAAGCGCACTGGTGGAGGGCCTCGGCGAGCGGGTGGAGCGGCTTCCGGCGATGCCCGACCTGCACGCGGTCCTGGCGTTCCCCGCGGCCGCATGCCCCACGGGCGCCGTGTACGGCAAGTTCGATGCGATGCGGCCCGATGCCGCCGTGCGCGCCGAGCGCGTGCGCGCGCTGGCCGCGCTCGCGGTGCTTGGGCCGGACGCTCCCTTCAACGACCTGGCGGAGCCGGCGCTTGCGGTGGAGCCCATCCTCCGCGACGACCTGGAGGAAGTGGAAGCCGCGGTGGGGCGGCGGGTCCACGTCAGCGGAAGCGGGAGCACGCTGTTTGCCCTGTGCACGGGGCGACTGGAGGCCGATCTGCTGGCCGAGCAGGTGCGTTCGCGGACTGGGCTGCCGTGCGTGGCGGCATCGGTCGGCACCGGCTGACCGCACTACCATGTCCGGCCCGCCACCCGGCCAGGCCTCGGCGGATCCCCAGCAGAAGGACCCCGCCGTGAAGACCCATCCCCCGGCCTCGACGTTCGTCCCCGAGACCTTGGACGCCACCAACTGGGCGGTGCTCGAGCCGTACTACGCGCAACTGCTCGGCCGCACGATCCACGACGCCGCCGGCCTCGAGCGACTGCTCCTCGACCGCAGCGAACTCGATGCCGCCGCCGAGGAGGCCGCGGCCGACCTCTACATCGGGATGACCCGGCACACCGAGGACGAGCTGGCGCGCAAGCGCTTCCTCGACTTCGTCGAGAACGTCGAGCCGCAGCTCAAGAAGGCGGGCTTCGGGCTCGACCGCAAGATCGTCGAGTGCCCGTTCACGGGGCAGCTCGACCAGGCGAGGTACGGCGTCCTGCTGCGCGGCATGCGCCGCGCGGTGGAACTCTTCCGCGAGGACAACATTCCCTTGGAGACTCAGGTCACCAAGCTCGACCAGCAGTACTCCGAGATCAACGGAGCCATGACCGTGCAGTTCGACGGCGAGGAGCGAACGCTCCCGCAGATGGCGCGCTACCTCGAGGAGACCGATCGCGCGCGCCGGCAGGCAAGCTGGGAGGCCGTCAGCACGCGGCGTCTGCAGGACGCCGACCGCATCGACGCCATCTTCGAGGAGATGCTGGGGCTCCGTCACCGCATTGCGCTCAACGCGGGCTTCCCCAACTACCGCGACTTCCAGCACGCCCGCCTGCAGCGCTTCGACTACTCGCCGGCCGACTGCGAGACCTTCCACGATGCCGTGGAGCGCACCTGCGTGCCGCTGATGCGCAAGCTCAACGCCGAGCGCGCGGCGGCGCTCGGCCTCGACCGGCTCCGGCCGTGGGACCTGAAGGTCGACCTTCGCGGACGGGACCCGCTGAAGCCCTTCGACGGCGCGCAGCAGCTCGTGGACCGGACCTCGGCGGTCTTTGCCGCGATGGACGGCGAGCTGGCGGCCATGTTCGACAGCATGCGAACCGGCGACTGCCTGGACCTCGAGAGCCGCAAGGGGAAGGCGCCGGGCGGATACCAGTACCAGCGGCAGCGCAGCCGCCGCCCGTTCATCTTCATGAACGCGGCCGGGCTGCACCGCGACGTCATCACCATGGTGCACGAGGCCGGCCATGCGTTCCACAGCCTTCTCTGCGCGCACGACCCGCTGGTGGCCTACCGCGGCAGCCCCATGGAGTTCGCCGAGGTCGCCAGCATGAGCATGGAGCTCCTGACGGCCCCGCACCTCGAGAAGTACTACGGGACGGCCGATGCCGACCGGGCCCGGCGCGAGCACCTGGAATCGATCTGCACGATGCTGCCGTGGATCGCCACCATCGACGCGTTCCAGCACTGGATCTACCTGAACCCCACGCACACCCGCGCCGAGCGGCAGCAGGAGTGGCTGCGCCTCAACGACCGATTCGGCGCCGACGTCGACTGGTCGGGCCACGAGGATGCCCTGCGCAGCCTGTGGCAGCGGCAGCTGCACCTCTTCGGCCTGCCCTTCTACTACATCGAGTACGGCATCGCCCAGCTGGGCGCGCTGCAGATGTGGCTGCAGTCGCGCCGCGACCCAGCGACCGCGCTGGCCAACTACAAGCGCGGACTGTCGCTGGGCGCGAGTCGCCCGCTGCCGGAGCTCTTCGAGACCTCCGGCCTCCGCTTCGCGTTCGGCCACGAGACCGTCGCCGGACTGATGGACGAGGTGGGCCGCGACCTGGCCACCCTCCCCGCCTGAACCAACGCCCCGAACCCGCAAAGGCAACCCCATGAAGAACGTCCTCGTCCTCGGCGCCGGCAAGATCGGCCGAATGGTCTGCAGCCTCCTCCAAGGCTGCGGCGACTACTCGGTCACGGTGATGGACGCGCACGAGCCATCGATCGCCGAGACGCTGGCGCTGTCGCCCGGCGCGCGGGCGGCGCACGGCCGCTTCGACGACGTGGCCGCCATCGACCGCGCCCTGCATGGGCAGTGGGCGGTGATCAGCTGCGCACCGTTCTTCTGCAACCCGATGATCGCCGAGCGCGCCAAGGCCGCCCACGTCCACTACCTGGACCTCACCGAGGACGTCGCCGTCACCAAGAAGGTGTCGGAACTCGCGCGCGGCGCCAAGACGGCGTTCATCCCGCAGTGCGGGCTCGCCCCGGGCTTCATCACCATCGCGGCCACGCACGTCATCGCCGGGATGTCCGACCTGCACGAGGTCAAGATGCGGGTGGGCGCACTGCCCGAGTTCCCATCCAACGCGCTGAAGTACAACCTGACCTGGTCCACCGACGGGCTGATCAACGAGTACATCCAGCCATGCGAGGCCGTCGTCGACGGCGCCGTCACCGTGGTTCCCGCGCTCGAGGGCCTCGAGCACATGACCATCGACGGCATCGAGTTCGAGGCCTTCAACACGTCGGGTGGGCTGGGCACCTTTGCCGCCACGCTCGAGGGGAAGGTGAAGCACCTCTCGTACAAGACCATGCGCTACCCGGGGCACAATGCGATCCTGAAGCTCCTGCTCTGGGACCTCGGGTTCCGCGAGCACCGCGAGGAGCTGAAGGCCGCGTTCGAGCGCGCGCTGCCGACCACCCGACAGGACATCGTCGCCATCTTCGTGAGCGCCACCGGGCAGGTCGACGGACGCTTCACCGAGCGGACCTACGCCAAGATCGTCCGCCACAAGGAGATCGGCGGACACCACTGGACCGCCATCCAGGTGACCACGGCGTGCGGCGTGACCGCCATGCTTGACCTGCTGCGCGACGGCAAGCTCCCGCAGGCCGGGTTCGTGCGCAACGAGGATGCGACGTTCGGCGACTTCATCGCCAACCGCTTCGGTCGGCACTATGCGTGACTTCGACTTCCGGCGCCATGGCCACGCCATGGTCGACTGGATCGCCGACTACCTCGAGGGCATCGAACGCCTGCCGGTGCAGTCGTCCGTCGCGCCGGGCTGGGTCCGCGCGCAGCTGCCGACCCAACCGCCCGAGACAGGCGAGCCGTGGGACGCCATCGTCGCCG
>JBJOIF010000041.1:0-4843 GCA_046047335.1 Planctomycetota bacterium
CCCTGGTCGTTCAGGAGCTTGGCGATCTCGGCCGCGCGGCGCAGGTTCTCGCTGCGGTCCTCGTCGCTGAAGCCGAGGTCCTTGCTCACGCCGCGTCGCAGCGCCTGGCCATCGAGCACCACCACGGCGGCGCCGGCGTCGAAGAGCTGGCGTTCCAGTTCGAGCGCGGCCTGCGTCTTGCCCGACTTGGGCGGACCGTAGATGAGCACCGTCCGCGGCGCGTGCCGCCAGCGGCGCTCGCGCTCCTCGGCCGTCACCAGGCTCGGCTTGGCGTCTGCGCGCTCGAGCGTCTCCGCGGCCTGCGTCTCCCAGTGCGCACGCCGGGCGCCGATCTCGGTGGGCAGCCGCACCATGCCCGCCCCACTGGTGGCGTTGGTCAGTCGGTCCACCAGGACCAGCGCGCCCGTGGCGTGGCAGTCGCGGTAGCCGTCGACCACCACCCGCTCCTCGCACTCCAGCTGCACGCGCCCGATCTCGTTCAGCCGCAGGCTCTCCGCGGGGCCCGTCGCCAGCGTGTCGACGTCCAGCAGCCACCGCACGCGCCGCACCGTGCACGGCGTGGTCTTGGTGCCCGTGCGCAGCAGGTAGCGCTGCCCGGGCACCAGCGGCTGTTCCTGCATCCACACCACGTCGCACTCGATGCCGAGCGTCACGGCCGGATCGTCGCCGACGCAGCAGATGACGTCGCCGCGGCTGCAGTCCACCTCGTCCGCCAGCGTCAGCACCACGCTCTGCGGCGCCGCCGCGTACGGCAGATCGCCGCCGTCCTCCGGCGCGCGCGCAATGCGCACGACCCGCGACTCCCGGCCGCTGGGCAGCACGCGCACCCGGTCGCCCGGCTTCACGCTGCCGCCCGCGATCTGGCCCGCAAATCCGCGGAAGTCAAGGTCCGGCCGGATCACGTACTGCACCGGCATCCGGAACGGCGCGTCTGGGCTCGGGCGATCGACGGGCACGGTTTCCAGCAATTCGAGCACCGCTGGACCCGCGTACCACGGGCTGTTGGTGCCGCGGCGCACCACGTTGTCGCCCTGCAGCGCGCTGATCGGCACGGCCGCGGGCTCGCTGATCCCGAGGCGCTGGCAGTAGAGGAAGAACTCGCGCTCAATCTCGCGGAACCGATCCTCGCTCCAGCCCACCAGGTCCATCTTGTTGACCGCCGCCACCACGTGCCGGATGCCCAGCAGGCTGGCGATGAACGCGTGCCGTCGCGTCTGCGTGGTGACGCCCTTGCGGGCATCAATCAGGCTGATGGCCAGTTGGCAGTGGCTGGCGCCCGTGGCCATGTTCCGCGTGTATTGCTCGTGCCCGGGGCAGTCGGCGATGATGAAGCTGCGGCGGTCGGTGGCGAAGTACCTCCACGCCACGTCGATCGTGATGCCTTGCTCGCGCTCGGCCTTCAGGCCGTCGGTGGCGAGCGCCAGGTCCAGCCCGCCGCCCGTGGTGCCGTGCACCTTGCTGTCGCGCTCGAGTGCGGCCAGGTGGTCCTCGTAGATGCGCCCGGTGTCATGCAGCAGGCGGCCAATGAGCGTGCTTTTGCCGTCGTCGACGCTGCCGCACGTCAGGAACCGCAGCAACTCCGTGCGCTCGTAGCGCTCGAGGTAGTCGCGCAGCCGCTCGCCTTCCTTGAGTTCGGCGAAGGACATCAGAAGTAGCCCTCCCGCTTCTTCTCCTCCATGCTGCCCGACTGGTCGTGGTCGATCAGCCGCCCCTGGCGCTCGCTGGTCTTGGCGCGCAGCATCTCTTCTATCACCTTGTAGAGCTTGTCGGCCTCGCTCTCCACCGCGCCGCTGAGCGGGTAGCAGCCGAGCGTGCGGAAGCGGACGCTGACCATCCGCGGCTTCTCACTCGGTTCGAGGGGCATGCGATCGTCATCCACCATGATGAGCGTGCCGCCACGCTCGACCACCGGTCTGGGCTTCGCCAAGTACAGCGGCACCACGGGGAGACCATGCTTCCAGATGTAGAGCCACACGTCAAGCTCGGTCCAGTTGGACATCGGGAACACGCGGATCGACTCGCCCTGACTGATCCGCGTGTTGAACAGGTTCCACAGCTCGGGGCGTTGGTTCTTCGGGTCCCAGCGGTGGTGCCGGTCGCGGAAGCTGAAGATGCGCTCCTTGGCCCGGCTCTTCTCTTCGTCGCGGCGTGCGCCGCCGATCGCGGCGTCGAACCGGAACAGGTCGAGCGCCTGCCGGAGCGCCTGCGTCTTCATGACGTCCGTGTGGACCTTGCTGCCGCTGGCGAACGGGTTCACGCCCTGCGCCAGGCCTTCCTGGTTGGTGTGGACGCGCAGGTCCAGCCCCAAGCGCCGCGCCGTTTCATCGCGGAACGCGATCATCTCGCGGAACTTCCACGTGGTGTCGATGTGCAGGAGCGGGAAGGGCGGCTTGCCGGGCCGGAAGGCCTTCAGCGCCAGGTGCAGGAGCACCGTGCTGTCCTTGCCGATGGAATACATGAGCACCGGCCGCTCGAAGCTCGCGGCGGTCTCGCGGAGGATCTGGATCGCCTCCGCTTCCAGTTCGTCGAGGTGGGAGAGGGCCGGGTGCACGGTTTGATCAATCCTAGCTGGGCTAGACTGGCGAGCTCGAGCCCTGCGCCCATGCTGATCAGCCTGATCATCCCCACGCGTGAGCGCGCATCGTTCCTCGAGGAGTGCCTGCGGACGGCCGTGGGCATCCCGGACGACCGCATCGAGATCATCGTCAGCGACAACGCCAGTACCGACGGCACCCGGGCCGTGGTGGAGGCCGTGCCCGATCGCCGGGTGCGCTACCTGAACACCGGCCGCCGCGTGGCCATGCGCCAGAACTTCGAGTTCGCCCTCGAGCATGCGCAGGGCGACTACGTGTGCTTCATCGGCGACGACGACGGGTTTCTGCCCGGCCAGTTCGCGGCATTGCGCGCGGTGCTGGAGGCGCGGCGTCCCGAGGTGCTGTCGTGGCGTCCGCTGATGTATGGATGGCCGATCCCCGGGTTCGGCCGACGCGTCGGCGGGATCCGCTTTCACGCCGAGCGGATGTACGAGCCGGTCCACGAGGTGGACCTCCGCCCGGCGCGCGAACGGCTGCTGCGCGCCGACCTGGCCGCCCTGGGGCCTTCGCCGTCCATCTACCACGGCTGCGCCTCGCGGGCGTACTTGGACCACATGCGTGGCTTCGGCGGGCAGGCGTTCGGCGCCCGCAGCCCCGACGTCTACCTGTCGTACTTCACCATCCTGACGCGCGACGCCTTCCTGTACACGCACCACCCCTTCTCGGTGAACGGGTATAGCCCGGTGAGCACCGGCAACGCGCACCATGCGTACCGCTCGGGCGATGCACGTTCCAAGCCGGCCACGCAGTTCGGCGCCGAGGGGGCCACCGATCCGGTCCAGGACGCCATCCCGGAGTACGCGCTGTCGTTGGCCTTGAACCTGTTCGGGACCTACGAGACCGTGCGACGCAACCTGCCTGCGCCCCCTGTGGACGATCGCGTGGCCTGGTTCCGGTACGTGCTCGCCCAGACCGACCGCGCCGACCACGAGGCGTGGTCCGCCACGGGGACGATCCTTGACGCGCACGCCGCGCGCACGGGAACGGCCGATGCGCTGGCGGCGGCGCGCCGCTCTAGCGCGGGCGCGCCCTCGACCGCCAAGGCCACGAACGCACTGCGGAAGCTGGTCGGCAACGTCACCAGCATCAAGTGCTCGGCGGCAATGGGCGGCCGGAACACGGTCCACACCGCGGCGCTGATGGCCGACGCGGTGCTTGGCGATGCGTTCGTGCGTTCCTCCGCGTCGACGCGTCGCTTGCCGGGCACGTGGCCGGCCGCGTGGGCACGCGCCGCCCGGCGCAACCTCATGCGTCCGCGCGCTTGAGGTAGCCGTCGGGCGCCACCGTCAGCTGGAGCTTGTCCGGAATCTGCCGGTCGATCGAGAACTCGGGATGGCGGGAGAGCCAGGCGTGCACCGCCGTCATGGGGTTGTCGCCGGGTCCCCACGGTCGGTCCGGGAAGAGCTCCTTCGGCATCCGTTCCACCACGGTGTCGAACACGACGCAGTAGCTGCCGGGCGTGGCCAGCCCGGCGTAGGCATCGAGCTCGGCCATCACGTGGTCGTGCGTGTGGTTGCTGTCGAGGCACACCAGAACGCGCCGCGGCGCGGCATCGCGGACGGCGCGGTGCACCTCGGCCACGATGGCCGGATCGATGCTGGATCCCTGGATCATGCGGATGCGGGAGGCCATCGGGTGCGCCTCGATGGCGGCCCGGTTGTGCGGCCGGATGTCGATGTCCACACCGACCACGCATCGGCGCGACTGCCGCGGATCCATCGTGGTGCCGGCAGCAATCGCATCGGCCATGTCCAGGAGCGCGAGCATCGAGGCGCTGAACACCAGCGAGCCGCCGTGCGCGATCCCGGTCTCCACGATCACGTCGGGCTTCACCCGCCAGACCAGTTCCTGCATGGCCACGATGTCCTGCGGGAACTGCACGATGGGCCGACCCATCCAGTCGAAGTGGTACGAGTAGCGGTGCCGGCACAGGTTCACGAAGAACTCGTTGGCCTGGCGTGCGAGTGCCTGGTCGGCACCCATGCGGTCGATGGATTCGGTCTCGATCATGATCCTTCTCTCCTGTGTTCGCGTGCCGGATTGCCGATCACCACGGCTCCGTCGGGGACATCGCGCGTCACCACGGCGCCGGCGCCCACCACCGCCCCGCGGCCGATGCGCAGCCGGGGCAGCACCGTGGCGCCCGCACCCACCATGGCACCATCCTCCACCCGGATGCAGCCGCACAGCACCGCCCCCGGCGCCACGTGGACGCCGTGGCCCAGCATGCACTCGTGGTCGACCACCGC